>DASVST010000199.1:0-18472 GCA_036387965.1 Segetibacter sp.
AAGGTTTACCTCCGAGGCAAGAATTCCGGTTGATGTGATTATCCTTTCTAAGAATCCACGCATATATATAAATCAACTTGCAGCTGTATTTGATTGTAAGCAATATGTATTCGATGCCTCCAACCCGCTGTGGAAAATCAAGCTGTGGAAAAAAGATTGCGACAGCCTACATTTGCCGCATCATTCAGTTGCTGAAAAGGGTGCTTTTGAACTTGATCTTTAAGACACAACGTTCAATAGTAGCAATGGCGATGAAACGGAATGCGACGCAACGATGCTTAACCGGAGACATAACCTCTGTACCAAAAACTATTATGCAAAAGAAAATACAATCAGCACTTATTTCGGTTTTTTATAAAGATGGCCTGGAGGAAATTGTTAAGCAACTTCATGAGCTGGGTGTCAGAATTTATAGCACCGGCGGTACTGAGAAATTTATAAAAGATGCAGGCTTTCCATGTGTTGCTGTTGAGAGTTTAACTTCTTATCCATCAATATTGGGAGGAAGGGTTAAGACGTTACACCCTGCTGTGTTTGGGGGTATTTTGGGCAGGCGTGATATAGAACAGGATATGCGGGAAATGAAGGAGTATAATATTCCTGAGATTGATTTAGTGATTGTTGATTTATATCCCTTTGAAGAAACACTTGCATCAACGTCTGACGAAAAATCAATCATTGAAAAGATTGATATAGGTGGACCATCAATGATACGTGCTGCGGCAAAAAACTTCCGTGACTTACTCGTTGTTGCAGCAAAGGATGACTACACTGAATTATTGAATTTGCTTAAAGAAAAGAAGGGTGAAACATCCACAGAGCAACGCAAACAGTTTGCAGCTAAGGCTTTTAAAGTAGTTATGAATTATGACATAGCTATCAGCAATTACTTCAATCCTGACTTCTTTATTCCCCAACGTAATACGCTAAGGAAAGATTTACGCTATGGCGAAAACCCACACCAACAAGCATTTTTCGAAGGCAACCTTGATGAAGTTGTAACACAATTGCACGGCAAAGAGATTTCGTATAATAACCTTGTTGATATTGATGCAGCAATAGAATTGATTATTGAATTTGGTGGAACTGAGAGAGTTTTTGCTATCATTAAACACACAAATGTTTGCGGTATCGCAAAGCGACCAACAGTTTCGGAGGCTTGGACAGCGGCTCTTGCAGGTGATCCTGAAAGTGCATTTGGTGGCGTTTTAGTTTGTAACGACCTGGTTGATAAAGCCACAGCCGAACTAATAAGTGAGTTGTTTTTTGAAGTGTTGATTGCGCCTGCATTCGATGCAGATGCACTTGAAATATTGAAGAAGAAAAAGAACCGGATCTTACTTCAACTGAAAGCAATACCGGCAACAAAGGGTTCAGTAAAGTCTGTAATTAATGGCGTATTGATGCAAACAAAAGATACCGGCAACTTCGTTGATTGGCAAGAAGTTGGCGGCCGTGAATGCACAGCTGAAGAAAAAGAGAATCTTGAATTTGCTAACATCGTCTGCAAACATTTAAAAAGCAATGCAATTGCATTGGTGAAAAATAAACAGCTTGTTGGCAAAGGTTGTGGACAAACCAGCCGCATAGATGCACTGAGACAATCGATTGAAAAAGCAAAACAATTTAAGTTTGATTTGAAGGGTGCTGTACTTGCATCTGATGCATTTTTTCCCTTCAATGATTGTGTTCAGATTTCATTTGCAGAAGGAATCGAAGCATTCATTCAACCCGGAGGTTCAATTAGGGATAAAGACAGTATCGATTATTGTGTGGAGAAAAACCTAGCGATGGTTTTGACAGGAATGAGGCACTTTAAACATTAATTGCGAAGTGCTTTCTCACAAAGCTTTCATACATCTCCTTCCAGCCATTGAACAAGACCTTGTCCCCTAAAAGATGATTATGCATGACTGTGATAAGTAAACCATCAACCTGCTTCGTTATGGCATAATAGCTTTCGAGTTCTTCGGTTGCTTGTTGCAATGTATAATGTTGTTCGAAGTAAGAGTTTGCTTCCATATAACAGAAAGGGTAGATAGTCAAAGCTGTGATTGCTTCTGCTTCTAAATCGTACCATTTATAAGGTAGACAATAAGAAGCACGAAAACCATTTACACTTCCGTAACCCATCGAATAATCTTCTTCTATCCCTTGAGAGTTTAAATGCCGATAAGTCTCTGGTGTCTTCATTCTTATATAATGTTGGCGGCTTCTTATTACTTCTTTGCCAGTTATGGTTTTTAGTTGTTGTATTTCCTTTTGGAGTAATGAAACATCATCTCCACTTTGCCAGGATGGATGTATACCAATCTTATATTTCGATGAATGATCCGCTATTAATCGTTGCAACTGTTTGTTCGAAGGATGAATATTCTTATCATATCCTTTTTGCTTATCAGCAAGGAGGAAAAAGTAAACAGGTTTGAAATAATGCCGTTGATGTAGATTGTCTAAACAATCATAAATGTCGAAAGGATCTTTTTGTTTGCGCTGCAGAACCGATGTTCGTTCTTTAACTCCTGGCCAATCGCCACTGGAGATTGACTTCAGTACGCCTACTGCATTTCTCACAAAGCCTTTATTCGAATAACTCCATGCAATATCAATATCGTAGGTGGGAATAAAACAAAAACCCGTAGACTTGAATTGCATTTCAGGGAACCTTTGCTGCAGTACTTTTTTGAACTGCTGCAACCAAAGATTTACTAAAGGAAGATGAAGAAAACCTTCTTTGAAAGCAAGGCTATTTTCATGAGCATATCTTCCGTAGGAATCGAATTGATGAGGTAGATATTCTTCGTACCTGGTGATCAAATAAAATGATGCAGCGAAAATATCGAAGGAAATATCAGAAGAGGACGTTTGATAAAATGCTTTCAATCCGTGCCAGTCAAAGTATTGAATCTGTTGATCAATAATCCTTTTCGAAAAAAGTAATTCCGCCGGAAAAACCTGTAACACGTTTGACTCAAAAGCCTCTGAAGAATAGTTTAGCCTTGCTCTATTATAACTATTAAACTCAATGAAATCATCTGTAATTCTGTACTCGACTCCCAAACCATCCATCAGCGTTTGAATAATATATTCAAGCCGTGAGGTTAATGTTTTTGAGTAGATGAGGAGCATGCTTCTTAGGATTTACCATTCTTCTCCTGCCACATTTCATTAAAAGTTTTTTGACTAAAATCCAGTTTACCTCTATGAGCAATCCAGCCCTTGAACACTTTGTTGACTACCCAGTTCTTAAGCTTGCCACTGCCCATATTCATCATGTTCCTGTTCAGGCTAGCTTTCTTCCAGGCCTTCCAGGCAATCTTTTCTGACAGCGTATTTAATCCGCCTTCAACAGCTTCATGCCGGTTCTCTAGTAACAGTTCATGAAGATTAATTCTCACAGGGCAAACCTCCGTACAATTACCACATAACGATGATGCATAGCTCAAATGCTTGTAATCATCCATATCTTTTAAGTGTGGTGTAATTACACTTCCAATAGGTCCGCTGTATGTTGCTTCATATGCATGACCTCCGATATTTTTATAAACTGGGCATGCATTTAAACATGCACCACATCTTATACAATAAAGCGCTTCTCTTGCCTTGACATTAGCCAACAAATTTGTGCGGCCA
This sequence comes from Segetibacter sp., assembly GCA_036387965.1. Taxonomy (GTDB): domain Bacteria; phylum Bacteroidota; class Bacteroidia; order Chitinophagales; family Chitinophagaceae; genus Segetibacter. The sequence goes on from DASVST010000199.1 coordinate 3,634, forward strand.
TTATCCAACAATATAACATACATCTCATCCGGACCATCAACTTCTCCCTTCTGTTTAGGACCTGTTATAACACTATTATAAACAGTTACTTTTTGACCTGTCCCAAAGGTTGAAAGCAAAGGCCAAAACAAACTTAAATCAGTAAGTGAAGAAATAACTTTTTCTATACCAACAATAGCAATATGCGTTTTCGGAAAAGCACAACTTAGCCTTCCGTTACCCTCATTTTCTGTAACAGCGATCCCCCCAATATCAGCAATAATAAAATTTGCACCTGTAATTCCAACTTCAGCCTGCACGTACTTTTCACGAAGTTTTTCCCTTGCTACCATTGTTAACTCTTGCGGTGATAAGCCCGCCGGAGTTCCTAATTTTTCAGCGAAAACTCTTGCAACGTCTTCCTTACTCTTATGCATAGCAGGCGTAACAATATGATACGGCGGCTCATCATCTAACTGCTGAATATATTCGCCTAAATCTGTTTCAACACTTTCGATTCCTTGCTTTTCAAGGTACTTATTCAGGTGAATTTCTTCCGTAACCATGCTCTTGCTTTTCACCACAATCTTGGTATTCTTTTCAGCGCAAATTCTACCTATTTCGTTTAATGCCTGCTCCACAGTTTCAGCCCAAATGACCTTAGCGCCACGTTTAGTTATTTGCATTTCAAATTCAAGCAAGTGCTGGTCAAGCGTTTCAATTGCACGCCACTTTATATTCTTAGCTCTTTCACGCGCAAGCATCAAATCACTAAACTGCTTCTTCCCACCAGGAACAACAGCATTATACTTTCCTATATTGAAATTGATTTTGCGCCTATGCTCCAGGTCAAGCGCTTTAACTGTACTCTTGGCTATAAACGAGGAGGCTGTTTCATTCATGTTGCCCGTTGTAGTTTTTGGTTATTTATTTTGAAACCAGCATCGGTCAGTAATTGAACTTTTCGTTGCGTCGCACACTTCAAGTGTTGTAGTTTATTCAACAAAATTTACCTCCTTGTTTCCATGTATTTTGCTGTTGCTTCAAGAGTCTCGTAAAACTCTTCCCCGTATTTTCTGATCAATGCATCTTTTAAAAAAACATATGTTGGCACCTTTAGCTTTTTGCCAAATTTACATGCTGCCGAACATAGATCTTCTCTCGGTTCATAGTTAAGGTATTCGCTTTCACCATCCCTGCTTTTCTTTGTTCGTATCGGAAATAAATGACAGCTGATCGGTTTTTTCCATTCGAGTTTTCCATCGTTGTAAGCCTGCTCGATTGAGCACTTTAAAATTCCTTTCTCATCACGTAAACCGTATGCGCACATGCCACCTTTTACTGTTGGTGTAACCCAACCAAACTCCCGGTCATAAATATACTTTCCTTGCTTTTCAATTTCTTTTTGTCCTTCAGAAGTCATGTAAGGAAAAACTACTTCATAGTTATCAATCAATTCTTTTAATTCTGAAACCTCTAATGGCGCTCCGGCATCACCATCTTCACAACAACCGCCTTTACACTTAGTAAGGTCACAAACAAATTGCGACTCCACAACATCATCACTTATCAGTTTATCGTCAATTACAATCATATATACATCCTGTATTACAGCGAAGATAAATGTTCTACATGGTAGATTCATCTATCTATGAAGGACAAAATATAGACAACAATCCATTAACAAATATCTAACAACCAACTTTATGCAAAAGGGATAGTGTAAGTATCTGGTAATAAACGCTGCTTATGAACTCACGTTTCATAACTCTTCAGAAAACCAGTCAAACCTTTACCTTTTTATTCTTCTGGTTACCTGTAACTTTCTTTAGTTTGTTGCTTATTCGCAATACAATTCCTTACTTCTCCTTCAGCAAAGATTTTAGTTTTATTGAAGAACGTGCAGTTTTGTTTCTTAAGCCCATTTATAACTTCAGCTTTTACATACACATTTTCGCAGGAATGTTTTGCATCGGCACTGCGCTTCTCCAATTCTCATCTTACATATTGAAGAAAAGAAAAGCAATTCACGTTTGGGGCGGAAGAATTTATGTGATAGTTGTTTTACTCTTAGGCGCACCAACAGGTATGTATATGAGCTTTTTTGCCAAAGGCGGTATAGCTGAAAAATCACTCTTTATGTTTATGGCGGTTAGTTGGTTTCTGTTCACACTGTTTGGGTTTACATCAATTCTGCAAAAGCAAGTGCTTGCTCATAAAGTATGGATGATACGCAGCTATGCAATGGCAATGACAGCGGTAACATTTCGGATCTATTATATTATTCTTTACCTGTTTGATGTTGAAGTAACACAAAATTATGAGGTGTCTCTTTGGATAAGCGTAATCGGTAACATGCTGTTTGCCGAATATATCATCTGGAAAAAATCTAAGGATTACATAAAAACTTTCACCACTTAAAACTAACACGTATGAAAAAGATTAAACCATTATTATTTGTTTGCGGAGGCTTGATGGGTATTGCAACCCTTTACGGCGCAATAGATCTTGCCACATCGAACAGCTCAGGTAAGCTTGCAGGATTGTACGCTGAAGAACAGCACCACGAACAAAAGGCACAACTTAAAGATGTTGTACCTGTGATTTCTGAAAAAGAGATTGGTGATGAAAAAGAAGTGGTTGAAAAGAAGGTTGATACGCAAAACGAAAAACATACTAAACAAAGCAAGAAGCAAACCTTCAAGCATACACAAAAGAAAGAGGAAACAAAGGAACTGGAATGGGAAAGCTTTTCAAGGAAACCAATAAACATGAAGTTTAAAAAAGAAACTACTGTTACAGCAGATACTTCACCGTCTAATCAAAAGCTGTAACAAAAACCAAGGCAACACGTTTTACAAATACTAGTCAAAAGGGATGACTGGTGTTGCTTAAAGCCATCTGAAAGGGTGGCTTTTTTATGGATTCCTATCCTTCCACTTGAAAGTGTTGATCATGTGGAGCACGTCCTCTATCAAAAATTTATTGACGATTCCGAGAGAATCTTCATTTGGTGTAGCATCAAAATATAAAGCGCCCCGTAAAAAGTGGTTTGATGAATCGGTTACAAAAAACTGGTTTGCTGTTGCCACGTTACCACCGACTCTAAAGAACATTCCATGAACATTGTTTGGAGTTGAAATCAAAGAATCATCAATTGAATATGCTTTAGTAGAATGTTTATTGGTCATTGTGAACGCATCATTAATAAGCTTATCCAGTTTGTTTACTCCTACTTGCTTATAGCTTACATAAACACGTCCTTTAAATTGCGGGAAATCAACATTAATCCACCAGGGATTTTCTGTTGCCTCATTGAAAAACGAAGTGTCCTTTACAATGTTCGAATAAACCGGATATTCAAATGAATATGGGTATCCCGGCTGATCGAAAACCTGGTATTTCTTCTTTGGAAAATCTATTTTATAGTAACCTTTCCGCTTTGGAGTATAATCACTGTTACACGACGAGAAGATGACCGATGATAGACCAAAGATCACCATTAAAACGACCATCGACCACTGACCATTGATCATCGGCTTGAAAGAGTGTTTGCATAACCAATCCATCGTCTGTGGTCGGTCGTCTGTGGTCCGTGGGCGATATTCGAAAATCATGCACTCTGTGGTTTAATAGTCACCTTAATTTTCTGCAGCCTGTTGCGGTCTTTTTCTAAGATCGTAAATTCAAAATCACCACAGGGAACAGTTTGATTTGTTTGTGGGATCTCTCCGGCAATTTCCAGTACCAATCCAGCCAATGAATCACTATCCTCTCTTATATCATCAAAAGTATCGGAGTTAAGTTCCATTGCCTTACAAACATCATTGATCATTGTCTTTCCTTCGAATACATAGTTGTATTCATCAAGCTTTTCATAATTAGTATCTTCTTCATCAAATTCATCACGAATATCTCCTATTATTTCTTCCATAATGTCTTCAAGAGTCACTATACCACTTGTTCCCCCGAACTCATCTACCACCACAGCAAAATGTATTCTCTTGGCCTGGAACTCATGCAAAAGATCTTCGATCATTTTCTGCTCATGAATAAAGTAAGGAGGACGCAAAAGAGTGTGCCAGTCAAAGTCGGGCTGTTCAAGGTGCGGAAGCAAATCCTTTGTATGTATCATTCCTACCACTTCATCAAGGTCTTCTTTATAAATAGGCAAGCGGCTGTAATGCAAATCTGCAACACACTTAATAAGGTCTGCGAAAGATGCATTGTACTCTATGCCGCTTACATCAAGTCGCGTTTTCATTACCTGCTTTACGGTGATATTTCCAAACTTGACAATGCCCTTAAGTATGTTTTTTTCTTTTTCAGAAGATGTGTTATCATCCCTGTCGTCTATAGCGTTATCTAACTCATCAAGGTTATATGAGTTGTTTGATTTATTAGCCAGTTTTTTTTCTACATAATCGCTAAAGCCAACCATATTTTCACTTAAACCTTTAAATAGAAATGTAATTGCTGATACAACGGCACCTGCATCTTTGGCAAACCGGATGTTGTTTTGCGTAGCCATAACCTTCGGCATTATCTCTCCAAACATTATCATCAAGAAAGCGATGCAGAACACCTTTATAAAAAAATGCATCCAATAAAGTTGATCGCCAATAGGTATTATTTCATCCAATAAAAAGTTAGTGGTAACAACTATACAGATATTAATGAGGGTATTGGCAATAAGCAATGAAGCAAGCAAAGATTTTGGCTCCTCCAGCAGATCAACGATTCGCTTATAAGCAGGCTGCTGTTTTGTTTTCAGCATGTTCATATCCTTATGGCTTAGCGAAAAAAAAGCAACTTCAGCACCTGAAACAAAGTACGAAATGGTAATTAAAAAAATCGTGATGAACACCAGGATAGTTGTTGCCTGGGTTGTTATTGCGGCTGGAGTGGCTATTTGGAGAAGATGTAAAAGTCCCGGGTGATGATCCAAAGCTGGTGGTTATAATTAGAAATCGAAGCGCAAGATGATTGTCTTCATGTATTGCAAATATATCAAATTTCGAACTTCAGGTTTAAAATGGAAGGTCTTCTGAAGGCTCGCCAATCGGAGGAGCATCATTATTACTTAAACTTTCACTTTCTTCACCATGGCTGCCTTGAAAATTGCTGTGCCCCTCACCACCACGCTTTTCCAGCATTATAAGATTATCTCCCACTACTTCTGTAGCAAATTTTTTGTTGCCTTCTTTATCTTCCCAGCTACGGGTTCTTAAACGACCTTCAATGTATACCATGCTTCCTTTGTGCAAATATTTTTGTGCAAGTTCTGCCAAACCTCTCCACAAAACCACGGTATGCCATTCAGTTTGCGAAACAAGTTTGCCGCCACGGTCTTTATATGTTTCTGTCGTAGCAAGGCTGAACTTAGCTACACCTATATTTCCTTCCAGATACTGCAAGTCAGGGTCTTTACCAAGATTGCCGATAAGCATTACTTTATTTACACCTCTCATGATAGTCGTTTTATATATCGCCTTCAGATTGGTTAGCTCTTTAAAATTACTTTTTTTCTACACAACTGTAAAAATTTTCTGATGCGTAGATTGAACTTGGTGTTAAGATCACATAGTTAAAGATTGTTGCCTCCTTCACCTTTAAACCTCAATCAAGATTAACATTTATCAACTCCAGGTGCTGGTTAATAAACTTCGGGAATGACAGAGATTTGATTTGTTCCTGATTAACCACTTTTAAATGACTAAGGCTTTTAGGAACGGATGTTAGATCAACATGAAAGAACTGTCCATTTATAACCTGGTGAGTAAGTGGCTGTTTATAAACAGGCGAAATATTACTTACAAAATAACCTGATATCCCTAATTGCTCTTGCATCCAGCTGTTTAGATTAGAATCATCCCATTTTTGCATGGTCGCTGTTTCATATAAAAAAAATTCGTGCAGGTTTTCCCAAATATCTTTTCCTGGTCTTTTGTGTATTAATATCTGGTTTTTTATGGTGAAGATGAAATAGTAAAACCACCTTTGCCTTCTTAATAATTGCTTCTCTTTTACCGGCAGTTTATTAACCATTCCGCTTTTATAAGCAATACATCTTGATTGTAATGTACACTGCTGACACAATGGTATCTGTGGTTTACAAACAGTTGCTCCGAAATCCATGATTGACTGGTTGTACGCTGCCGTATCTGCCTTATAAAGTAGCATTTGTGCTAATGTAGAGAAGTACTTTTTTCCTTCAGAACTGTCAATAGGCTTCTCAACGCCAAAGTACCTTGAAAGAACACGAAACACATTGCCATCAACAACCGCTTGTGGCAAGCCATAGGCAAAGGAGGAAATTGCTGCAGCAGTATAAGGTCCAACACCTTTTAGTGTGAGCATTTCTTCATAAGTGTCGGGAAATATTCCTTGCTTATCATTTACTATAATTCTTGCCGTGTGTAACAGGTTTTTGCACCGGCTATAATAACCCAATCCTTCCCATAATTTATATACCTCTTCGTCTTTTGCGGCAGCAAGTGTTTGTATTGTAGGATATCGATCAATAAAACTATTGTAGTAAGATAATCCCTGCTCAACCCTTGTTTGTTGCAAAATAATTTCACTTAACCAGATTTTATAAGGGTCTCTTTCACCTTTCCATGGCATAGTTCTTTTATTATTTACATAGTGCCATTTAATAAGATTACGGGTAAAAGCTCTTTTCATTGATTAATTAATATAAAACAGGTGCTGCAGGTAGCCAATTAATATTATAAATTAAATATTAGTTTGATATTTGTGGTTACTCATTGATTCTCAATGTAGAACTTATTCCCTAATTTTCTGTTTCGTTTATTTATGATTTATAAAGATTGGAATATCCATCTGAAATCCCCAAACAAATGTATTATGAGAAAATCAGACTTAATTAATCAAATTTCAGAGAAAACCGGAATACCTAAAGTTGATGTTTTAGTAACTCTTGAAACGATGTTTAAGGAGGTAAAGGAAAGTCTGTCTCAAGGTGAAAATATATACATTCGCGGCTTCGGAAGTTTTATCACAAAAAAGCGAGCTGCTAAAATTGGGCGAAATATAAAAAGAAATGTAGCAGTAGAAATACCCGAGCATTTCATTCCTGCTTTTAAGCCAGCCAAGGAATTTGTGAGCGAGGTTAAGAGTAAAAGAAAGGATGCCTAACTTTGCGGGCTAATTTTCAACTTTGAAGAAGCAACAAACAATTTTAGTCAGCGGCGGTTTTATCCTGCTAATTCTCCTATACTTTTTCGGAAACACTATTCCACCTAAAAAACAAATTGCGCCAGTTGCTGGTGCCACCAATGCTCCGAAGCCGGTAGAAATAAAGCAACTTCTTACACATGCTAAAGAAAGACTTACTCCCCAACAGCTCGAAAGGGTAAATGCAATTGAAAACTCCATTTCGAGAGGTGATGTAAAAAACCAGCAAATACAGGTTTATAAGCAGTTGGCTTCTTTTTGGGCAGATACTATTCACCTGTTTGAGCCCTATGCATATTATACAGCAGAAGCAGCCAAGTTGGAAAATTCTGAAAAAAGCCTCACCTTTGCTGCCCATTTGTTTTTAAATAATCTAAAAACAGAGGGAGATCCGGCGATGCAAACATGGCTGGGGTCTAATGCAAAAGTTCTTTTTGAGCAGGCTTTAACAGTCAATCCGGCAAACGACAGCAGCAGAATAGGCTTAGGTGCGTGCTATATTTTTGGTAATTTTTCCACTAATCCGATGGAAGGTATTGCACCAATAAGAGATATAGTAGCAAAAAACCCTGACAACACTTTTGGGCAGTTTATTTTAGGATTAGGCGGCGTTAAAAGTGGGCAGTTCGATAAAGCAATTGAGCGATTTCATATTGTGGTTAAAAAAGAACCAGACAATCTTGAAGCTACTTTAAATCTTGCCGAAGCCTACGAAAGAAAAGGTGATAAAGCAAACGCAATAAAATGGTACACAGTTGTAAAAAACAAAATACCAAATGCTGAAGCTCAAAGCGAACTCGATAAAAGAATAAAAGCATTAAAATAAAATTGAAGAATTAACTAAATTATTTCACTATGCCTTGCGGAAAGAAAAGAAAGCGTCATAAAATTGCGACGCACAAAAGAAAAAAGAGACTTAGAAAAAATCGTCATAAGAAGAAGAAATAACTTCTGGTCCTGTCATTAGCAATGCACGGTTTATCCGTGCATTTGCAACTTTCTCTGGTCAGCCAACCATAATACGTTTTTGCAACTTTACCTTTTCCTTATCAACTAGAAAAGTGGCAGGATACAACTGTGTTGGTAACATGGTTATGATGTGTATGAACCGCATTTGCGGAATTGTGTGAATTTTTAAAAGTTGCATTTTGAACAAAGAACTAATTATAAATGCCACTTCTAACGGAGTGGAAATTGCTTTACTCGAAGAAAAAAAATTAGTAGAGCTTCATAACGAAAAAACAGACGCCAGTTTTGGTGTTGGTGATTTATATCTTGGGAAGGTGAAGAAGCTGATTCCTGGATTAAACGCTGCCTTTGTAGATGTTGGTTTTGAAAAAGACGCCTTTCTCCACTATACCGATCTTAGCCCTTATGCTAAGTCAATTTTAAAGTTTACTCAGCTTTGCATCAACGATAAAACCGAAGGAGGATTTGACTTTAGCAAATTTGAAGTAGAACCTGAAATTGTAAAAACAGGAAAAATAAGCGAGGTATTAAGTGGCAAGCCAAACATTCTCGTACAGATACTTAAAGAACCTATCGCAGCAAAAGGTCCACGTTTGAGTTGCGAAATTTCCTTACCGGGCCGCTTTGTTGTTCTTACTCCTTTTAATGACATGGTTGCTGTTTCTAAAAAAATTCACAGCAGCGAGGAAAGAAAAAGACTTCAAAAAATTATCGAAGCAATCAAAACCAAAAACTTTGGGGTAATTGTTCGCACCGCTGCAGAAGGAAAAAATACCGCCGAATTGCATGAGGATTTAAGTGCACTTATAAAGACCTGGAAAAGCATTCAGGCAAACCTTAAAGGAGCAGTTGCACCAACAAGAGTACTGAGTGAACAAACGAAGGCGACAAGTATGCTTCGCGATCTTCTGACGGAGGACTTCAACAAAATCGTTGTTAACGACCAAAACATATATAACGACACGCGGAGTTATATACAAAAGATTGCACCTGAAAAAGCAGACATTGTTTCTTACTACAACAACGGACTTGCAATTTTTGATCAGTTTGGAATCACTAAACAGGTAAAGTCTGCGTTTGGCAAAACCGTAAACCTGCCGAGCGGTGCATATTTAATAGTTGAGCATACAGAAGCGCTGCATGTAATAGATGTAAACAGCGGTTACAAGAGCATTAGCAACAACCAGGAAGACAATGCTATGCAAACCAATATGGAAGCTGCTGAAGAAATAGCACGGCAATTGCGTTTGAGAGATATTGGTGGGATTATAGTTGTTGATTTTATTGATATGAAACTTCCTGACAATAAGAAGAAGTTGCAGGATGCGATGGATGGATTTATGCGCCCCGATAGAGCTAAACACGCGGTGTTACCAATATCAAAGTTTGGGTTGATGCAAATTACCAGGCAACGCATGAAGCAGGAGATGAACATTATCACTGCTGAGCTTTGCCCCACTTGTAATGGAACAGGTAAGATAACCGCTACGCTTTTGCTTGAAGATGAAATCGAAAAGAAACTTTTATACCTTGTCACCCATCAACATAAAGATCTCACGTTGTCTGTTCACCCGATTTTACATTCTCATTTGACTAAAGGCTTCTGGTTTAATTCTATCCGGCACAAGTGGAACAGGAAGTTCAAAACCAAATTAAAAGTGACTCCAAATACAAATTATCACTTAACAGAGTTTCATTTTTTTGATAAGGATGAAGAACAAATAAAATTTTAAATCCACTCACAATCTTTAATAGTACTTAACCCTGAACCTTCAGGGTTTTTTATTTGTTGAGATATTCTGAGAAATATTAATTTGCTTTAGCTATGCCGGAAGTTCCCGATTTTTCTGAACCCCTCTACTTTTTGCTCCTCGCTACGGGCATGTTTGTAATGGTAATTGGCAGGTACTTTCTAATTGCTGGTTTATTTCATATGGTTTTTTATGTATGGTTTAGGCAGCGGTGGCAACAACGTAGATTAGGAAAAAAACAAGTTGATAAAAGCCAGTTTAGAAAGGAAGTTAAATGGTCATTGTTGACGTCAATCATCTTTGCTTTTGCCGGAGCACTTACTACAGTTTTGTGGCAAAAAGGTTATACTAAAATCTATGTTGAAACTGATAAGTACCCTTTATGGTATTTACCTGCTAGTCTGATCATTTCGATGCTGATCCATGAAACTTATTATTACTGGCTGCACCGGTGGATGCATGTTCCCGCAGTATTCAAGTTGATGCATAAGGTGCACCATGATAGCAATACCACCAGCCCGTGGACTGCATTTTCATTTCATCCTTTAGAGGGATTGTTACAAGCAATCATTTTGCCTCTGACGATCATGTTTCTGCCAATGCATTATTATGTTTTGCTTTTGCAGTTAAGCATAATGACATTTAGTAGTGTGATCAATCATTTAGAAATTGAAGTTTATCCGTCTAAGTTCAATAACAATTTTATTGGAAGATGGATGATTGGCGCTACCCACCATTCGTTACATCACAAGCAGTTTAAATATAATTTCGGTTTGTATTTTACTTTCTGGGATAAATGGAAGCGAACAGAAAGTCCAAAGTTTAAAGAATTATTTGAGGAGAAAACTGCAAAGGCTACTCATGTAAACTAAATAGAAAGGTCACACGAATGTGACCTTTTGGATACCAATTCTATCATGATTATTCTCTGTCCCTACTTCCAAGAAATACAAGGATGTATTGTATCAACGTAGCTAATGAAGCAATTGCTGCAACAACATAAGTCATAGCTGCCCATTTAAGTGCATCTTTTGCTTTTTCATTTTCTCCTGGCAAGGTCACATTCGTTGTTCTTAACCATGCAAGTGCACGATTACTTGCATCAAACTCAACAGGTAAAGTAACAAAAGCAAAAATGGTTGTGAGCGCAAAGAGGGCAATACCTGCTAACAGTAATCCGGGAAATACATTCACCATTATGATTCCTGCTAATAATATCCACTGAAGGATGCCGCTGCTAAATTGCACAACCGGAACAAGGCGGCTTCTCATCATCAACCAACTATAAGCTGTTGCATGTTGCACAGCATGTCCGCACTCATGAGCCGCAACAGCTGCTGCCGCAACACTTCTTCCACCATAAACTTCAGGACTAAGGTTTACTGTTTTATTTGTCGGGTTGTAATGGTCTGAAAGATAACCTGGTACCGAGATCACCTGAACGTTATAAATTCCGTTTTCTTTCAACATCTTTTCCGCGATCTCCTTGCCGGATAAACCATTCGACAAAGGCATGTTACTGTACAGGGCGAACTTGCTTTTCAGTCGCATAGAAACTAAAAAGCTAATTCCAACAAAAATCAACGACACTACTATTATCGAATTCATATCACACTTTTTTGTAGTGTATAACAAAAAATCCACCATTCTTATTATGCGAGAATATTGCAGGTAAGCACAAAAGTATCTGCCATTTTAGGTAAGTAAAAGCGCAGTTTCACAGACACAATGTCTTATTACTATTGTAAATCAGTGATTTCGGGAAATCAAGCCGCGTTTTTCGATTTAAAAGTTATTCACAGGGGTCAAAATTAATTTTGAATTGTGCCCTGTATTTGTAATTTAGTGTCAGAATTTAATGGGTTAGTAAGTAAGCAGGGTCGACATTCGTGTCGACCCTTTTACTTTCCGGACATCACCTAACTGCCCATAAGCGCATCAATGTTGAAGTGTGCGACGCAACCGCAGCTCAATAGTTATTCTTCCGCTCAGTACATAAATTTCTTTCCTTCTTCCAACATATCTTTATACGAATGAGTAAAATTAAAACTGCTTTTTTCTGCAGTAACTGTGGGTATGAAACAACAAAGTGGACAGGTAAATGTCCTGCTTGTAATGAGTGGAATACATTCGTAGAGGAGGTGTTGCAGAAAGGAGACAAAGTTGATAGTGGTTGGAGCGATTACAACAGCGGAAGCAGGACTGCAAAAACAATTTTACTAAATAAAGTAAACAGCAGCGAAGAAGAGCGAATTCCAACAACTGATGAAGAATTAAATCGCGTATTAGGTGGAGGAATTGTACCGGGCAGTATCGTTTTGGTGGCAGGCGAACCAGGCATCGGTAAGAGCACTTTGTTTTTGCAGAATGGTTTACGCATGACGGACATAGTTACTCTATATATAAGTGGTGAAGAAAGTGAGCAACAAATAAAGATGAGAGCTGATAGGCTGAAGGGCAAAAATGAAAATTTTTATTTGCTTACAGAGACAGCTACTCAAACGATCTTTCAGGAAATAAAAAAGTTGCGTCCGCAATTGGTTATTGTAGATTCTATTCAAACATTGCAATCGAACTTTATTGAATCATCTCCGGGAAGTGTCTCGCAAATACGTGAGTGCGCTGCAGAGTTTCAGCGGTTTGCTAAAGAAACGAATACACCAGTATTCTTAATTGGTCATATCACTAAAGATGGAAGTATTGCCGGGCCAAAGATCCTGGAGCATATGGTAGATACAGTTTTGCAATTTGAAGGTGACCAACATTATGCATATCGAATATTAAGAACATTGAAAAATCGTTTTGGAGGCACTGCAGAACTCGGCATTTATGAAATGACGGGAGAAGGAATGATGCCGGTGATGAATCCTTCTGAAATTCTGATCAACCAAAAAGAAGAACAATTAAGTGGTAGTGCAATTGCGGCAACAATGGAAGGATTACGACCTTTATTAATTGAAGTGCAGGCATTGGTAACGCAAAGTGTGTATGGCACACCCCAAAGAACTGTGAGCGGATTTGACTTAAGACGATTGCAATTGTTACTTGCCGTGTTGGAAAAACGCGGCGGCTTTCATTTTGGGGTGAAAGATGTGTTTGTAAACATTGCAGGTGGTTTAAAAATTGAAGATCCGTCAACAGATCTTGCAGTTATATGTGCGTTGTTAAGTAGTTATGAAGATGTGCCGCTGCCGCCACATATTTGTTTTGCAGGAGAAGTTGGCTTGAACGGGGAGCTTAGAGCAGTAAATAAGGTTGAACAGAGAATTGCTGAGGCCGAAAAATTAGGTTTTGAGAAAGTCATTGTATCAAGATATAATAAGAAAGGATTCAACAAAGATTCTTTCAAAATTGATGTGATAGCACTAGGCAGGGTTGATGAAGTTTATAAATATCTGTTCCCCTAACACTGTTTTATGGTTAGTCTTAAATCGTCCTTCAAAGATTTTCTTCACCTCATCTTTCCGCATGTTTGCACAGGTTGTGGCTCAGATGTGCTGAATGATAAAGAGCAGTTATGTTTGAAATGTTTTTCAGAATTACCATCAACAGATTTCTTCAAGAATGCTGACAATCCCGTTGAGCAGACTTTTTATGGAAGACTTGCAGTACGTAACGCCGCTGCGGGTTACTTCTTTACAAAAGAGTCACTTCTTCAACATTTACTTGTACAATTGAAATACAGGAACAACAAAGATATCGGCATTTATATGGGTAAGCTGCTCGGTAGAATGCTTGTTCAAAGTGAAAGGTTTTCGCAAGTGGATGTGATGGTTCCGTTGCCACTTAATCCAAAGCGTGAGAAGAAAAGAGGCTATAACCAGGCTACAGCGCTTTGCAATGGAATAAGCGAGGTCTGGATTAAGCCGGTCATTGAAAAGATTATTGTAAGAAAGGTATTTACAGAAACACAAACACATAAAGGACGTATTAGCCGCTGGCAAAACATGGACGGTGTATTTGAAGTTACTAACGCATCGGCTTTACAGGGAAAGCACATTTTACTGGTAGACGATGTCGTTACAACCGGTGCAACTTTAGAAGCATGCGGTAATGAAATCCTAAAAATTCCAGGCACTACCCTCAGCATTGCTACATTAGCCTACACTATTTAAGCGGATTGCTCTACATTTGAAAAGATGAAAATATTTTCGACAGGATTAGTGCTTTTGCTTGCCATCGCAACTTTCGTATCGTGTAGAAAAACTTCTTTTATTGAAAGCCCCAATGCTCAAATAAGAACTTCTTCTGATACAGTACGCTTCGATACGGTATTTACTACCACCGGTTCAATCACACAAGCTTTCAAAATTCATAACGTAAATGATCAGAAACTACGTCTTTCGAATGTTAAGCTGATGGGAGGAAATACTTCAGCTTTCAAACTTAACGTAGACGGCACACCAGGCACTTCTTTTAATAATATTGAAGTAGAGGCAAATGATAGCATTTATGTGTTTGTTTCCGTAGCCATCAATCAAACAGCTGCCAATCTACCCTTCATTGTTCGGGATAGTATTCTTATAAACTACAACGGCAACGATCGATTCGTTCAATTGGAAGCATTTGGACAAAACGCAAGATTTTTGCGCAACACAAGAGTAACAAAGGACAGCATTTGGAACAATACTTTACCCATTGTGATACTAGGCGGCGTAACCGTTGCTCCTAATGCAGTACTCACAATAAGCAAGGGAACAAGAGTATTTTTTCATGCTGATGCACCGATGATAGTTGACGGCACTCTAAGAGTAGTTGGGGAAAAATATGACAGTACAAAAGTTGTTTTCGCTGGGGATAGGCTCGACCAGTATTATAGAGATTTTCCGGGAAGTTGGCCAGGCATCCTGTTTAACGGAACAAGTAAAAATAATGTGCTTACATATGCTGTTCTAAAGAATGGCTTTCAAGGAATAATTGCTGTCAATCCATCTTCAATA
>DASVST010000200.1:0-9409 GCA_036387965.1 Segetibacter sp.
AAAATTCCGGATATCCTAAAAAATACTCATCTGCTCCTTGTCCATCCATCATAACAATTAACCCTTCATTTCTCGCCTCTTCAAAAATTCTAAATTGATTATAGTTAGAAGCACTACTAAAAGGCTGATCATGGTGGTAAACCATTCTATCCAATACTTTTTCATTGAATAACTCTTCTAAAACCGGATAAACTTTACAACTCCTAAAACCAGTACTTTGGACTATTAGATCTGAAAATTTTTGTTCATCAAATTTCTTATCCTCAAAACATGATGTGATAGTTGCAAACTCATTATTGGCAAGCTTATTAGCATGTATAGAAGAAACTATTGCAGAACTGTCAATACCCCCTGAAAGGCAGCTTCCCACGGTAACATCAGACCTCATTCTTAATTTAATGCTATCTCGAAAAAGTTCTTCCACTGTATTTACTGCATCTGTATAACTCTCAACATAATCTTTTCGCTCCTCTGATAAGTTATACCAGTTTACTTTCGTGATTTCATGTGAGTTAAGATTGTAAACGAGATAATGCCCTGCTCTTAACTCATTCACACCTTTAAAGAAGGTTTCTTCCGTATGGTTTAATAATCCGGTAGCTAGAAAATCTACAGCGATATCTTTGTTTAGTATCGCAGAAAACTTTGGTAATTCAGTAAATTGTTTTATCTCTGAGCCTGCTGCGAAAAAATGGTCGTGCGAAGTATAAAACAAGGGCTTAATTCCAAAATGATCCCGACAAATGACAATTTCATTTTTGTGAGGATCAAAAATCGCGAACGCCCACATTCCGTTCATTTTCTTAAAGGACTCAACACCCCATTGATCAAATGCTGCTAATATAACTTCGGTATCTGTTGCTGTAATAAAGTGATGCCCTAATTCAATTAACTCGTTCTTTAGTTCTATATAATTATATACTTCACCGTTAAAAGTTATCCAATTGCCTTTGTAGCTCATTGGTTGATGGCCAGCTTCAGTTAAGTCAAGAATAGATAATCTTCGATGACCAAATCCGAATTGCTCACCGTAATAATATCCTTCATCGTCAGGACCTCTGTGCCGAATCTTGTTATTTATTTTTTTTAAGATATCAGGATCAATTTCTTTATTCCTTTGATCTATCAGTATACTAATCCCACACATCTATACTGATAAGTTTTGCTTTTTAAAATTATCAAACCGGCTCTTTTTGATGTAACCAATGAAATTTGTCTCCACTTCATAAAAGTTGCAGTCCTCTCTCTGCAGTTGTTTTATTTGCCTCGCGGGAACACCTGCAAGAACACAAAATCCTTCCGGAAACGATTTCGTCACTATAGCACCAGCCCCAACTATTGTGTAATCACCTAATTCTGTTCCGGGTAAAATAACTGCTCCCATTCCTATCCAGCAATATTTTCCAATTTTTATAGGAGGTTCAACTGTTTGTTTTCGTAAGTCTTTGAGGTCGTGATTTCCACTCATTAATCCAACATTAGGAGCAATTTTGGTGTAATCTCCGATGTATATCTTATTAACAGCGTGAATAAAGCACCCAGGGTTATATCCTGGATTAGTATCTACTCCAATTAATACATTTTTAGGATAAGTAATTATGCTTGAATGATGCATAGGCCAATATGCATGTTTGTTATATCCCAATACCTTTTGAACAAACCAAATCTTTAAAGTATTTTTTGGGTCTATGTTTTTAGTGCCATCAATAAAGTCAAAAAAAGGAAGCTTTGTTAAAAGTATTTCACCCATTCTTAATAAGAAAGAAAATATTAAAAACGGATTTTTTATGACTTTAATTATTCGCTTCATTTTGGGGTACTAATCAAGTGGCAGTATAAGGTCGTTCCGGTGAATATTCAAAGAAAGGATCTCTGGTTATAAACTTTCTTCGATATCTGAATAAGTTATAGATGGGAATATTGTAGTGCTTTAATGCTTTTAAAACTTCTTTGATTAATCCTCTCTTCAAAAATTGCATAAGGGTTCTTAAGATTCTAGTATCTATATTTTTTTTTGCCAAAGTTCTATCTCTTTCTTTTAGAGGACAATCTTTTTCATTCAACATAGAAAGTTCCATTTCCACCTCTTCAAATAACCTAGTAATATCAAACATGTGCCTAGCTGACGCTTGATTGGGTGTCTCCCTCCACCATGTAAGTCCATCATTAATTAAAAGTGTAGGTTTATGCTTTCCAATCAACAAACGAATAAAATTATCTCCAGCTCTGTACTTAACCGGTATACCCCCAACTTCTTTTAATACTTGAGCTCGAAAGAATGTATTTGCAAAGGCTATGTCATTAAAACCGTAATTGAAGAAAATCCCTTCGTAGAATTTTTCAGGGGTTACAATAACGGGATAAAATAAGTTCTTTTTATACCACCGCATTAAAGCCATTCCACATTGAGGAAACTTATCGAGCATTCTAACCATAACATCCAATCCATGAGGATAAATCATATCATCCCCATCAATAAACAAAATATACTCCCCTCTTGCATGATCTATACATTTGTTCCTGTTTGGATACTCGCCAATGTTTATACTATTGCGGTAAGCTCTAATTCTAGAATCTTTAAAAGAATTTATTACTTCCCAGGTATCATCTTTACTACAATCATCAGAAATAATTAATTCGACATTTCTATAAGTAGAATTTAAAACACTGGTTATCGCATCTTTGATAAACTTTCCGGAGTTATATGTTACCATTAAAACAGAAACCAAAGTATGCGGGTAACTCATATTAGACGCTAACAGATTTGTTTCTTTTTAACAACATCCTGCTCTTGTTGAGCACTTTCTTCGGTGCTTTTGAAAGTTCTCTTTTAAATAAAAGCCCCAAATGAAAAACATACAATGTCATAGGTATGGAGGCTCTGTATTCACCGGCATTTATAACAGTATTTGCATCAAAATGAGAAAGAAAAATTTCGTTTTTGTCCAGATAACAATTTGAACTGGGTTCAGATTTTACATAATGCCTCGAATTAAATAAGGTTTTGTACAAAAAATCTAATTTGGTGCTCCATGCTCCCCGCGTATAATGCTTTTCCAAATAGGTAAACTGGGAAATTTGAACTTTCTTTTTATAATCCCCGTTTATCAAAAGTCTCAACAGTGCGTCAATCCATTCTGATTTTGTTTTTGAATAATAAAAAATGTTTGAATTTTGCTCATCAAAAAAACGTATGGCAGGAACTGGATTGTACATTAAGTGTATCACCTTGCCTCGCAAGCCTGCCTGCAACATAGCAGTGAATGAAGGAAATGGAAACCCTTCCAGGTAGATATCACAAGCGATCTCATACCTGTATAAATCCTTCACATCGCCCAGGTAGTTGATCTGAGCGTGACGATATTTTTTTGCTAATTCTGAATCAGCATAAACTCCCGCTACAAATAAGGTATAATTCTCATTCCTATTTAACACCTCTATAGTTGCCTCAAAAAAATTATACTCCTTATTAGGAGTATACTTATATTGATGACCGGTTGTTAATAAAACTAATTTATTATCGGGTATACCTAACTCATTCCTAAACCTATAATATTCTGCTTTATTATTCTTATCTGCATCTACAGGAATAGGTAAAAAAAACTGGCTGTCCAATTTCCTTCTAACAGTATCCAACGCGATATTTGGCTCTCGTATCTGTATTAAAGTATCTATTACCGAACCGCCTGTCCAAAAGCAATGATCAGCATGGTTTAGAAAGGCAACAGGAGGTAAATCGTTTGAATTAAAGGCTATAACTGGAACGATGTCATCGGGATGAATATGTAATACTATAAAATCATACTTAATGGCCTTTCTTCTTAATTCACTCGCGTTTTGTAAAATACTTTTACTAGGATCAAGTGATTCTATGATATGTCCGTAATTCTTTATTATCTCCTCCGGTACACAATGACTCTCTTGCCGTGTTACGATAATAGAATGAAAATTTCCCTGATCATTATTTATCCAGTTTAATAGTAATTTAGTATGACCACCCGTAGCATATAATTCTGAAGCTACGTGCAGGATATTCAATGTTAAAGTTCGCCCGTTTACAGTAGGCGCATAAGATTCCTGAGGGATGACACAACCTAGATTGCTCAATAACGCTTCGAGTTTCCAATTAATATAATATCCTGTACAATTCTTAAAAGCGAATTCAGCAAGATCTTTTAAAAGTGTTGCTGCTGAATTGAATTGCTGATCATGTATCAAATTGTCTGCAACCTGCAGAAACTCATCGAGATATCTCTTGTTATTTTCTATCCGTTTCAATTTTCTAAAATCTGACATATAGCCCAATTATAAGAACCGGTTCTTATTCTTGTTTATTGAAGACTACAGAGTAGGTAATATTCGGTCGAATTACACCGGGAAGAATACTATTGTTATTACCAAAACTTTCATTTAGTACTTCAAACTGAACTATGTCATTCAGACTATATAGAATATAACGTTGATTTTCACCGAAGAGCAGGTTAAACTTATAAGATCCGGCATTCAAAAGATGGGGAGGCAATGTGCCAGTTACAGTATAGAAACCTAGTTTAGAATTCGCTTGGCTACTAACAAAAGCCCCATGATGAAATACTGTAACTTCATCAAGTGTTCTCAACTCAAAGGTGACATCCAGGTTGATGTTTTCTTTGAAGTTGAAGAATTGTAAGGAAAAACTGAGCCCTGAGGATATCGAAATGGACTCACCTTTTAAAGGTGTTACTTCAAACCTAAATATTTTAATCAGTTCATTTCCTAAAGCGGAATCAACTCCCTCTGTATGAATAAACGAACTAGCTGAACCCCCAAGATTTTGATAAAAATCAACAGCTTCAATCGCCGACCCCTTGAAAATGACGTTCCCTTTATTTAAAACTATTGCCTTATTACAAAGTTGTTTTACAGCTGCCATATTATGACTTACAAATAAAACAGTTCTCCCCTCACCCCTGCTCACTTCATTCATTTTCCCCAAGCACTTCTTCTGGAATTGGCTATCGCCCACCGCCAGAACCTCATCTACCACTAACACTTCCGGTTCTAAATGCGCTGCCACTGCAAAAGCCAGTCTAACATACATACCACTGCTATATCTTTTAACTGGAGTATCAAGAAAATTCTCGACTTCCGCAAATGCAACAATTTCATCGAACTTTTCCCGAATTTCTGTTCTGCTCATTCCTAATATAGCTCCATTCAAAAAAACATTTTCTCTCCCTGTTAGCTCCGGATGAAAGCCTGTACCTACTTCAAGCAAACTAGCAACTCTTCCCTTTATTCTTATTTCTCCGGCAGTAGGTTCAGTAATTCGTGACAGTATCTTTAACAAGGTGCTTTTACCCGCGCCATTTCTTCCAATAATTCCGATTCTATCCCCTTGTTCTATATTGAAGCTGACGTCTTTTAAAGCCCAGAATTCTTCTTTTATTACAGATCTTTTAAAATTACTTATCGGCTTCGAACGTGAGAAGATCTTTTTTGCCTTGGTAGCAATTACATCACGCAATGCTGTGTATTGCTCCCTTCCCTCATGAGATATGATAAAGCTTTTTGAAAGTTCTTTTACTTCAATGATTGATGCCATCGTTAAATATTATCAGCAAATGTTCTTTCCATTTTGCGGAAATAGTTGATGCCAAGCCACAAGAAAAGGCTGGTGATTACTACTGAGACATAAAAGGATGGCCAATGCATTGGATCGCCAAGAAGACACCAACGAAACCCATCAATAACACCAACCATCGGGTTGAGGGCGTACAGCATCCTATACTTATCTTCAACCAATGAGCTGCTGAAGCCAACAGGCGTGATGTATAATCCGAATTGAACAATAAAAGGAATGATATACCTGAAGTCCCTGAACTTTACATTCACCGCTGTTAAATACAGCCCAACTCCAAAGGCACAACAAAAAGCAAGGATTACAAATACAGGAAGCATTAGAACCTGGAGGGGAGGTAAAAATCTAAACCAAATCATCATCAAAATCATAATGACAAAGGATATTGCAAGATCAACAAGGCTCGTTATAACGGAACTTGCCGGTATAATCATTCTTGGAAAATATACCTTAGTTATTAAGCTTGTATTACCTACGAGACTACCACTTGCCTCACTTAGTGAGTTGCTAAAAAACTGCCACGGAAGCATACCAGCAAAAACCATCAATGCATAGGGTGCGGTTCCAGGATTTTCTAGTTTCGCTACCCTGCTGAAAACAACAGTAAAAATGATGGTAGTGAGTAGTGGTCTAATTACGCTCCAGGCAGCACCTATAATTGTTTGCTTATAACGTACTTTGATATCGCGCCAGCTCAAAATGTAAAACAACTCCCTATAGTGCCATAAATCTTTCCAATAATTTTTTTCCGATAAGCCTGGCTTGATTATTAATTCATACGTGTTCTCTGACATACCTTTTTGGACGAAACGAAGATCTTTATATTCGCTGAAGTGAAAGTTTTACTATTTGTCCAGGATTTTAACTTCGCCTAATGTAGCAAAACCAGCAGTGTCGTGATTATCTACAAACATAATGGATATGTATCCGGACTTTGTATATACCGGAATAATACTTTTGTAGGTGACTACACCACCGGAATTATCATAGTTTCCCGTAGCAGTTATGGCTTCATAGTTATCTGTTCCAATGATAGGCCTTACTCTTGTATAATACCAAACATTTGTTTGAATTGTAGGTATGCCTGGAAATTGCGGGGCTAACGAAAAACTACTAAAGTAAACACCTTGTATTGCAGGAAATTGGTCCGTAGTTAACGGATCATACTTAACCATTGTGGCTATTACATATTGGTTATTCGTCTCAACTTTATATTTATAATAAATTGTTTTGTTTTTAAAGTTGACCTCTGTTTTTGTTTGTAACCGAAGACCAGTACGAAAATTCTTGTTTAGAAATCTAATTCCTTCGGAAGAATTGAAGTAGGTAGTATCGCTTGGCTGAACTAAACCTTTTGTTGAATAACTAAAGGCATTCCAGTTAGCGGTATCCATTACAAAAATGGTGTCTTTAGCAGCGGCATTAACCGTGTCTGTTCTATATTCAATTTCTACCCCCCTATTAGTCATTTTGGTACAAGAGGTAGTTAGGGCCGTAATAATGAAGGCAAAAAAGATGATGTTTTTCATGACAGAAAGTGTATTTTAATTAACTTGTTGTAAATGCAGATGTATGTTCAGGAAAGGAAAATCAAATTTGAGGTATTATTCTGAAAATTCAAAACGACTTTTACTAATTGCGTATCGCTCTATACAATGCAACGAACTGTTTCGCTATTACTTCTCTTGAAAATCTTTCACAATTCAAATAACCATTTTGAATTAGCCGGTTTCTGTAATCCGCATTATTAATAATTTTTATAAAGCCAGCTCTTATGTCTTCTACGGAAAAAGCGTTAACCAAATGAGCTGCATTACCTGCAACTTCCGGCATTGATGTGTTATTAGCTGTTATTACGACCCTGCCTACTGTATTTGCCTCGACTATCGGCATACCAAAACCCTCGAGAGTAGATACCAATGTTACTATATCGGTTTTTTTATATTCTTCAATGATCTCCTCTTCAGATAAAGGCTTATCGAAATTGATACACTTAATACCATTTTCCTCTGTCAAGTTCCTGATGTAGCTGGATATGTGACCAATAATAACGAGTTCGCATTTGATATCTTTTAATGCTAAAACGAGTCGCTCAAGGTTTTTGTTTGGCGCTGTGCCGATTTGCAGAATTCGGGGACATGCCTCATTGAAAGATTTATCGTACCTGGAAAAGCTGGAAGAAATACAAACAGGTACAACAAAAATTTTATCAGGATCTACTTTTATATATTTTAATAGGTCTTGTTTTGTAGCAGTGGAGATGGTGGTGATATACCTGCTCTTGTTTGCCGGCAAAACGAACCATAATATTTTAAAAAGATGAAACTTAAGACCTTGTAAATACAAAAGCCTTCCACAATCTAATACCGTCAAAATTGTTTTTTTCTTCTTGAGAAAGTAATTTACATAATGTATATCACCCGTGATATGGTTTACATCTCCCTGCCGGAATGTTGCTTCTATGCAATTATAAAGTCGTTTAAAGAACCCACTGCTTTCATATTTCGAGACCACCACTTCGTATTCAACTTGTGTAGGTAATGCTTTACGCATGGAGTTAAAATAATTTTCTACGCTAAAGTTCCTGTGAGTTCTTGGCTTCCGCTGGTAGTAAGTTACCTTCATGCTGTTTGCAGTTCCCATTCTATAAACCTCCTTTCTTCTTTTATCAGTCTTGCAATTAGATCGTGGTTGGACAGGTCATAATTCCATCTCAGTAACTCTTTCACTTTTGAATTATCCCCGTAAATTATCTAAAGGTCAACAGGCCGTAATTAAAATTTTCATGCTTTACATGTTGACACATATTCCAAAGTTTTAATCAAATAGTTTAATAACTCCTGAAGCTATCATACACCCTTCAACGAGGCTTATACATTGCTTTTTGCAAAAGACACAAAGCCCAATACCGGCTCCAGTTAAGTCTATCCGCAAAAAACTTCTTTTGAAGAGATTTAGCTTTTAATCCTTCCATACTTAAAGAAACCGTTTTTAGCCAGGTAGCAAATGGAAATGTGAATCCCTGCTTTTTTCTTTCATAAATTTCCTTAGGTAACACATCTTTGAATGCTTTAATAAGCAGCGATTTTTTCAAGGATGGATCATATTTTACAGCAGAGGAGATGCTATGTACTGCCTGCATTAAATCTTTATCAAGAAAAGGAACCCGCACTTCAACACCATGCCACATACTCATGTAATCAGTATCTTTTAACAACTGGTTTTGCATGTACAAATGTTGTTCACCGGCACTCACTTTATCAATTGCACTTTTAATATTTGCTACCTGAGGGAGATCGATAGAAGCAATCGCATGATCTACTTCTTCACGACTACACCCAAGTATTTCAGCAGTTTGCGAAGATGAATAGAAACCCCTATTTAATAAGTAATCTCCCAGGAAATTGTTGCTTTTTAAAAAGGCGAGTTTTTTTATTTTATCATTACCGAATGCTTCTGCCCCGCTCAAAACTATCGATGGTAATAAATTAAGATATTTTACTTTGCTAGTCCTGTAAAAAGAATCATATCCACCGAACAATTCATCTGCACCTAATCCACTTAAAACGGCTTTTAATCCAAAAGCCTTTGCATATTTACAAATAAAATAAGAGTTTATACCGTCGGTGCTTGGCTGATCCATTGCAAGGAGAATATCAGGAATAGAACTATTGAACTCCTCTTCAGTAACCAGGTAAGATTGATGGTTTGCACCTGTTTTATCAATAATTATCTTTTGATATTCTTCCTCCGAATATTTTTTGTCTTCAAAAACAATAGAAAGGGTAT
>DASVST010000201.1:0-12682 GCA_036387965.1 Segetibacter sp.
CCTGCAGTAAGACCTGTGCCACTAACCCCTCATGTAACAGTCTGATCTCCCGATACAGGAGCACTTGCTGTTGCTGTTACTGTTATTGATGTTGCTGAAGTTTCTGTTCCTGCATTCGAGCTTACGGAGAGATTAACTGTAGAAGAAGTAGAATTAAACGCGATACTTCCTTCTGAAGTCGGAGCTTTATCTTCTACATTACCTACCGAATCAATAGCAACAACATAAAAGTTATAGGTGTTTCCTCTGGTTCCAGTAAAGTTTACGGATTTACCTACCGTACCACTTGGCTTATAAGAAGCTCCATTAGTCGATACATATAGTTTGAAAGATTCTACACCACTTGTTGCATCATTACCCATTGAAGTAATAGTAGCAGAAGTATCACTATTTGCTGTAACACTGGTGATAGTAGAAGTAGGTTTAACAATATCAAGGGTGTTGGTAAAAACCTCTGTAGCTATAGGTGCATTCTCGTCAAAAACAATGACCGCCTTGTTGTTTAATCGTGTTCCATCTGCAAGCCCTTCTTTCATTTTGATGGAGTAGGTAAAATAGCCATTGCCTTCTGGGGAGTTCACATTGGGTGGAAGAAAGCCTTCTAAAGGATCTTGTGTAAGATCGCCTGTTGCTCTGTCAATGGTTTTAAAAGATGTTTTTAAGATTCCTGTCGCTGTATCCAATTTCATATTCGCTCTAACAGAAATATCATTATTTATGACCATATCAGTAATATACTCCTGTACGTCATTTGAAAAGCTATAAGAGCTATAAGCTATTCCAAAGCTGCCCACCTTAAAGGTTGTAAGATCAAAAACATTTTTATCCAACGTATCCAATACAGTTACTTCTTGTGCTGGTAACGTAGCAGTTGAGAGGTTTTCAAAGAATACAGCATAGTTCATTAGCCTGTCAGACCCGTTTATGTACCTGTTAGTTCCGATTCCGGAGGGTCCGGTTTTGGCATTAGGATCAAAAGAATTTCTCGCATCAGTCTTTTTCCTGGTTTTGTCATTTGGCTTTGGCCCGCAGGCAGCATCCCATTCATACCAGGATTCTTCAACCTCTGGTGCATTGATTAGAATATCCGAAGCTATATCCCCAGTTTCTATTGCAAGACCACCGAGGCCGGTTACCGCAACTCCAAACTCACCTCCACAATTTTTAACTGTTTTCAATCCGGTTTTAACGAGTGATCCATAAGCAGTTGATACATCGCTGCCGCTCTCATAATTTCCTGCAATACCATTTCCAAAAAAAGAAATAGTTCCTAATGCCAGTTTAAATGAGTTCCAGGCACAATCCACAATGGGGATAACGTCAGCTCCAAAGTTAAATACGTTGTATGCATGTTTTAAACGGGCTTTCCAGCAATCGGATAACCACGGTCTTTCAGCTGATCCATTAACAGGTCCTGTTGACCAGGCATATACATCCCCAACCCCGGATTGAAACCTGAACTTGAACCTGATGTCTTTGTAGCCACCCTGTGGAATGCCACTAAGATAATAGCCCCTTATATCTCCGTCAATCGGGAAACCTTGTGCTCTCGTGACACTAATTGCATCAGGCAGCGTATCGGGATCTACATATTGGCTTTTCTCCAGCCGAATAAGAGAATCTAAAAGTGTAACTGCTATGTTTGGCGCAGTTAACAGGTAAGCTTGTGACACTCCGGTGAGGGTATTACCATCGTTGTGTACTCTTAAAGTATAAAAATTATCTGTATTTGTCCGTATCAATTCTCTCCCCACTATCTCAACTCTCAAGTAATCTCTTAAGGCTTCTAACTTGAAACCATTATTGTAATGGTACGTAGAATCTTGTGTTATGATATCTACATCATAAAACCCTAAAGGTGCATCATGAAGGTCAACAATACATGTATATATATTGCCACTACTGTTCACGATCGTATTTGAATCCAGATATACTTTACCTCCCTGGGTTAGCTTTACTACAACGTTCGTATTAAGTCCTCCTCCATAAACGGTAAACAGTATGTTTCCTGGCCCGCCTGTATGTGGAGTATATTTTTCTATTCCTTTAACGGTGAATGTTTTTACAGCAGTGTCTTTTAATGTACATGCGCTGGTTGTGTTTGTTGCAATTAATTTTACCTGGTAAAAGCCTGGACCATAGGTAGTGAGTAGAGGTTCTATGCGTGTAGTGGTTGTACCATTTCCAAGATCCCATTGATGACTTGTGGAATTGCGCACGTTCATGCTGAACCCAAACCGGTTCCCTACTCTTGTATAATCAAAGTCAGCTTTAGGCTCCAGATCAGTAACACTTAGCTTAAAAGAATATCTAAAACAACCAGATGACTCCCACCTGAGATAGAATGTATCTGTATCTACACAGTTCATAATTATCGTATCTCTTATAGTAGCTCCTGGCAATATATTGCTGCTGTTGGAAATATACCTGCCGAGTATTTGTCCACTACTTTTTCTTCTGTCCCATGTAGTTAAATAGATATAACCATTACTTGCATTGGTATTTGTTGCTTCAACTATAATTTTTACAATGCCCCTGGATGGCAACACAGCTTTATAGTAGTCATTATTATCCTGAACGCCACTTTTAATATAATTTATATGTCCTTTAAAAGTTGCCCCTATTATAGTAGGTAATGCAGTTTCAAATGTGTTATTCGGTTCAATATCGTTTGCCGAGGTATCAATCATTTCATATTTAAAACTATAACTAAATGCACCTCCGGCAGATTCAAACCTGAAATAAAAAGTGTCAGCAGCACGGCAGTTTATTATAAATGTATCAGTGATAGTTGCTCCTGCGGGTATGTTTGAGCTATTGGAAATATATCGTCCAAATACTTGTCCGCTTCCTTTTCGCTGATCCCATCCCGTAAGGTATAGGTAACCATTTGTGCCACTATGATTTTTACTGCTCACATAAAGCTTCAAGCTTCCGTCGGTTGGTAACACGGCTCTATAATAATCGTACTGATCTGAGATACCACTTTTAATATAATTTATGTGGCCTTTTTTAATTTCTAATTGATTTATAGCGATACTTGCTTCGTACGTGTTGTTCGGTTCAATGTCATTTTCACTTGAATCGATGATGTCGTATTTAAAACTATAGCTCCATGCACCTGGTGCTTCAAAGCGAAAATAAAATGAATCTGCTGCTCTTCCATGAAGCGTTATTGTATCGTATACGGTTGCACCTGCAGCTACATTCGAACTGCCGGAGATGTATCTGCCAAATATATGCCCGCTGGATTTACGCCTGTCCCAACCATTTGTATATAGGTAACTGTTTGTACCACTATTGTTCGTTCCCTTCACATAAATTTTTAAAGTGCCGTCTACACCAAGCATAGTTTTATAATAATCGTATGCGTCTACACCGCCATTCTTTGCATAAGATATATGCCCTGTTTTCTCTTCGTGCTGACTGATGTTGGTTCCTTCTTCAAAGGTGTTGTTAGGCTCCGTATCATTGGCGCTGGTGTCTATAACATCATAGCCTATACTATAACTCCAGGCACCAGTTGACTCCATACGAAAATAAAACGAATCTGCTGCTCTTCCATAAAGCGTTATTGTATCGTATACTGTTGCACCTGTAGCTATGTTTGAACTTCCGGATATGTACCTGCCAAATATTTGACCACTGCCTTTTCGCCGGTCCCAGCCTGTTAAATACAGGTAGCCATTTGTACCACTATTGTTGGTTCCTTTTACATAAATTTTTACAGTGCCATCAGCAGGCAACATTGTGCTGTAATAGTCAAAGTTATCTCTTACCCCTCCTGTAACATAACCTACCTGCCCGTTTTTGGTAAGACCTTGCCTAATTGGTAGTGACTGTTCGAAAGTGTTGTTAGGCTCTTCATCTAACTCACTGTTCTGGGTCACTATGTATCTAAGTTTATACTTAAATGAACCTGAAGATTGTACACGGAAGTAAAAAGTATCAGCAAGTACTCCAAATACACTGATGGAATCCGAGATGGTAGTTCCGTGTGCAATATTGGAGCTACCTGATATATATGTACCAAAAATTTGGCCACTTCCTTTTCTTTTATCAAATCCTACTAAATACAAATAGCCATTGGTGCCACTGGTGTTTGTTCCTTCAACATAAATTTTTAAGGTGCCATCTACAGGAACGATGGTTCTGTAATGATCATATTGATCCTGTGCACCATTCTTTACATAATTTATATGTCCTTTTTTTTCCTCTGTTGCATTTATAGGAGTAGAATTTTCAAAGGCATCATTCGATTCTATATCGTTTTCACTGGTATCTAATACATCATAACTTATTTTATAATTCCATGCTCCTGTAGATTCTATTCTAAAGTAGAACGAATCTGCCGCCCTGCTGTAAATCGTAATTGTATCTCCCACAGTTGCCCCAGCAGCAATATTGGAGCTGTTAGAAATATATCTACCAAATACCTGCCCGCTGCCTTTTCGCCTATCCCAGCCGGTTAGGTATAGGTAGCTGTTTGTACCGGTGTGGTTAGTTCCCTTTATATATATTTTTAAAGTGCCATCTTTTGTAAGATAGGTTCTATAATAATCATGTTGATCAACCACTCCGCTCTTTACATAGCTTATATGTCCATTCTTTTCTTCCTTCTGGTTAATATATGTACCTTCTTCAAAACTGTTATTCGGCTCTGTATCATTTGCACTGGTGTCAATTATATCATAGCTTAAATTGTAAGTCCATGCCCCTGTGGATTCCTGCCTAAAGTAAAATGAATCGGCGGCTCGTCCATAAATTGTAATTGTATCTCTCACGGTAGCTCCAGGTGATACATTAGAGTTATTGGAGATATACCTGCCAAATATTTGCCCACTGCCTTTTCGCCTATCCCAGCCTGTTAGATATAGATAACCATTAAAAGTACTGTTATTAGTTCCTTGTACATAAATCTTTAATGTACCATCAGCAGGAAATACAGCAACGAAATAATCGTAAACATCGTTTGTATTATTTATGCTTCCTGTTTTTAAAGAACTGGCATTAGTAGTATCTGCAGTTTCAAATGTGTTGTTGGGTTCTCTCTCGGGCACCTGGGAATAGCAGTTAACTGCAAACAAGAAAAAAGCGAAAACCTGAAAGAGGTATTTTAGGGGTAAGGAGTAAATAATTCTCATAATGAAGTTTAAAATGAGTTGTTGAACAAGCTAAAATTTGCAAGGATTAATAAAAAAGTGTTCTTAAGAATGTGAAACTCTTTGTGCATCTAAACAATGATTAAAGAATTGCCTATTCAATATTGAGGTATTTCTCAGAATCAAAACTTACATTTAGATGTTACTTAGGCAATAATCCATTTGGATAGTTAGAGTAACAAAGGTTGATGTATATTTAAGAAACAACTGATCTGATTACGTTTGAGAAGTTATAAAGCCCTCCTGTTACTATACTTTCTTTTTAGTAAAGACGTTTTGTTAGGTCAGACTAAAGAACGTTATAACTCCTTTAGCTTTAACGTAAACGAAGGGCTGCTGCAAAGTAATGTACTTGATATCGCATTCGATAAGTATAACTTCTGTTGGCTTAGCTTCGCTAATGGCATCCAGAAATTTGATGGAATAAACTTTATAAGCATCCCCGTACAGCAAGGCTTGCCGGATGATAAATGGGTGAAATTTTTTAGCTGTGGCAATGGGGATCTTTTCATCAGCCATTCACAAGGAATAAGCAAATATGAAATAAACAGTAATAAGTTTAAACACTTTTACAATAAAGTCATAACTGCCAGAACACAACCGGCTTTAATAGGAGAAGACAGTGGCATCTTATATTTACTTGATGAAGGTTTCATTATTGAAATAGATATTCAAACTCTTAAGCTGGTTGCAAAAACCATGATTGATCCCAAGGCTACCTATCTTCATTCTAAAGCTAATACCCAAATAAGTGAGAATTTAGTTGACCATAAAATAGCCTTTTTTGCAAACTCTACCTTTCTTGTCTGGGATTTAAAGAAAAGAATAATATCAAGTAAGTCTGAGCCGCTTGCAGAAAAATCGATATGGTCTCTATACCTCAACACGGAGAATGAGGTGCTGTATCATACTAATACAAGCAATACAACCTTTAACATTTACAACCTTGCGAGTGGTAAGAACAGGGTAGTTTATAAACATAAATACAGCAGCGACCTCACCTTTCGCTCCAATATAAGTTCATGGCAAAACAAGACGATTGTATCAGTATATAATAAACTATTTGAGGTTGATAGCTCCTTTCAGATTAAAAAAGAATTTGTGAATTTTAGCAACCAGCCAATAGCAGGAAATACATCTATCCACCAGATAAGAGAAGACAATTTTGGCAACCTTTACCTGGTTACTATCAGTGACGGGTTCAGAAAAATTGTACGAAACAATTATCCAATAAAATATTACGGCACCGAAAAAAAAGAAGAAAATTATATACTCAGTATTTTTCCTGATAAAAAGAACAACAGGATATTAGCAGGCACTTCAGGCAGCGGGCTACTGGTCTTTGATACCTTGCAGCGACTTGTGAAACATATAAAAACCCTCCCCAGGCGAAATGTTGGGTTTTCGCCTAATACAATAATCAAAAATAATAATGGTGATTATGTGCTGTTCATTTTTAAAGAAGAAAACCTGTGGGTGCTTAATAGTAACTTAACTAGGTTAGAGCCAATAAATATTTACCCTTTTCTGCCCAATAAAAAAACCAGTACATACTACTTTACCAACTTACTGCTTCAAAATAAAAAGGAAGCTGTTACCCACTCCGAAGGCAGGATTTTTAAAACGGATTTATCTAATAATAAAACTAAAGAATACCACCTAGCCACTGGCTATTTGATGAGTGGCTTTTATCACGATTCCTCAATCATCATACATAATAATGATGATCTTATTTTTTTTGATGCAGCTTCATTTAAGGAAGTAAAAAGAATACCTTTTAAAAATACAGGAGGAGTAAGATGTTATACAAAAGATGCCGCAAACAACATATATGTAGGAAGCAATAAAGGTGTTTTTAAAATTAACAGCTCAGGCAAAGTATTACTTCACCTAAATAAAGATAACGGGCTGCCGGATGAATGTATCTATGCAATGATTTTTGATAACGATGGTTTTTTATGGTGCAGCAGCAACAAAGGAATTTTTAAAATAAACAGCGATAACAGCATACTGCAACTTAAAAAGGAGGACGGTCTGCAGGAAAATGAGTTTAACACCAACATAGTAGCAAAAACAGAAGATGGTGAAGTGTTCTTTGGCGGCGTAAACGGCGTTAGCAGTTTTTATCCCGCAGCTATCAACAGGGTAAAAGAAAAAGTAAACCTTCTTATTACAGGCATCAAGGTAAATAACAAGGAGGCTTTTACTGACACAGCTGTGTGGAATATTGATAGAATTGATTTGCCTCACGATCAAAATACATTGTCAATTGATTTTATAGCTATGGCAAACAATAATCCTGGCCAGTACATTTACCAATATAGAATGAACGGAATAGATAAAGAGTGGATACAAAATACTGATCTGCAAACGGTGCGGTATTTTTTGCCTCCCGGCAGTTATGTTTTCCAGGTATACGCATCCCGCTTTTTCAATAAAGATGCAAAGCCTTTGAAAGAGATTCGAATAACCATCCACCCGGTATTCTGGCAAACCTGGTGGTTTAGAACTATTGCAGCATTGCTGATAGTCGGCATCATTGTTTATTTAGTTTACCAATACAATCATCGCAAATACATGCAAAAGATTAGTGAACTGCAAACAAAGCAGAAAGTTCAAAATGAAAAAGATAGAATCTCCCGGGAACTGCATGATGATCTTGGTACAACTGCTAATATGCTTATGTACAATGCTTCTTTGCTGGATGAAGAGTTAAAGGAAACAGAAATGCACCTGATAAAAGAAAAGATTAAAGATGCCTCTTCGGATATGCTTTTATCCCTTCGAGAAACAGTGTGGACATTGAAGCAGGAAACTATTTCGTCAGAAGATGTATGGACCAGGTTTAAAAACTTTATTTCTAAAATGCAGCGCACCTACTCATCCAAACATTTTGAGATTGTTGAAATTGAATTACCTGCAAAAGAACTTACATACAATAAAGCATTACATGTTATACGTATCTTACAGGAAGCAGTCAATAATGCAGTAAAGCATGCTGATTGCACCTGTATAAAGTGCAGTTACTTTACTAAAGATGACTGCATAACTTTTGAAGTACAAGATAATGGGAAGGGTTTTGATACAGGTCAGTCATTTACGGGAAGCGGCTTGGAAAACATGAAGCATAGGTCGAAAGAATCAGGAATTAATTTGCAAATTACTTCTAAGAGAAACAATGGCACTTCTATAACTCTACAACTGTAATTTGTGAAATTATGTCTCTGTTTAAAAAAGTGATTTGGCTTACCAAGCTCCTGATAATATAATACTATCCAAAAGGATTATTGATTATGAAACTAACTAAGCCTCTATTTGGACAATGGCACTAAAGATTGGAATTGTAGATGATAAAATTAGCAACCGTATTATCATAAAGGATAAACTGCTTAGGCATGGACAGTTTATAATAACCTTAATTGCTGCAGATGGCAGAAACTTTTTAGACCAGATGCAACAACTGAATGAAGATGAAAGACCACAAGTTGTTCTAATGGATATTGAGATGCCTGAAATGGACGGCGTGGCTGCAATTGCTACTGGATCAACTCTATACCCGCAAGTAAAATTTATTGTACTCACTATTTTTGATGATGACGAAAAGATATTTAAAGCCATCAAGGCGGGGGCATTTGGCTATCTTCTAAAAGATGAAAACATTGCTACCATTGCTGACGTGATACAACAGATGCAGGAAAGCGGTGCCGGACCTATTTCGCCGGGCATTGCACATAAAATTTTGCAACTGGTACAACGTAACGATATTAAGTTAATTAGTGATAACCCGACTGAAAAAAGCAATTTGTTTAACTTGAGTCAAAGAGAGCTCCAGATTCTTATATTACTATCAAAAGGTTTAGGGTACAAAGAAATTGGTACGCAACTAAACATAAGCGTTAATACAGCAAAGAAACATGTCATCAACATTTACCAGAAACTACATGTTACCGGCAGAGCCCAGGCACTAAAATTAGCTTACGAGAAGGGAATGCTATAAAATTGCCTATCGTTTCAATGTACCAGGATGAGAAATTAAGCCCTCGCATCAGAGAGAGTACTAGCCAAACCACTTTCGTTCGTGCGCCAAATGCATTACCTGCGCTTTCGAATTTACATGAAGGCGGCTGTAGATATTCGCAATATGCTTTCGTACTGTCAGAACGCTAATATTTAATATCTCTGCAATTCTCTTCGCATCAGCTCCTTGAATCGTGTGTTGTAAAATTTCTTTTTCGCGTTGAGACAATAAACTATCAACTTCTGTTTCTATAGTTGCAGTAGATGCAACAGAAGTCGATTTGCCAAGCATATTTAGCGCCTTACGGGCAATTGCAGGGCTCATTGGAGCGCCGCCGTAATCAAGCACATTTGTGATAGAATCTTTTATCGCCTGGGAGCTTTCATCCTTTAACAAGTAACCAGCAGCACCGGCACGTATTGCATCAAAAATCGACTCTTCATCATCAAAAACTGTAAGTACTATAAAGTCTATGTGCGGATATAATGCTTTTGCTATTTGTATTGTTTCAATGCCTCCCATTTCGGGCATCTCTAAATCGATAAAAGCAACTGCGGGATGTTGAGTATAAGAAAGACCTTTTAGATTTTCAAGAAAATCGTGTCCGTTAACTGCTATAAAAATGATCTTCAACTCAGGGTGATGCTGAATCTTATTTATAAAAGTATTCCGGTTTACGGCAATGTCTTCAGCAAGTGCAATTAATATAGGCATATAATAAAATTGGTTAAAGATTGCGTTGTTTAGAGTCAACTGCAATACTCAATTTGTAGTATTACCTTACAAGTTCAACTGTTGTTCTGTTGGCTTCATGCTTTTTATATCTAGCTCCAGCCATTTGCTTTAGCCCTGCTCTGCATGTTTATAAAACGATTACCATACTTATTGGCAAGAAAGAAAATATTTTGAACATTCTATGAAAATAGATCACTTTTTTTCATAAAATTCTGCCGAATTGTTTTGTCAAGTTGTTTATAAACAGCCGCAATGTTGGATTAAATATTGCTATTTTTTTGTAGTAAAGTTGATTGCCTGACATATTTAATGCTTTAAAACCATGTAAGTGCTTCTTCGTTTTGATCCATTTCTATGTTAACTCACCCTATAGCATTCTTCTTAATCATTTGCATCAACGTATCGTGATGTTGTTCTGCAGTCTGTAATAACGTATAACATTTCAGCAATTCCTTCTTTATGCGGCTGGAATAGTAAAAAATAAAAAAGGTCTCAATTGAGACCTTTTTGTTGCGAAGCCAGGGTTCGAACCTGGGACCTTCGGGTTATGAGCCCGACGAGCTACCGCTGCTCTACTTCGCGATTTGGTCGGCAAAGGTAAGGAGCAGCATGTTACCTTCCAATATAATTTTTTTTATATTTTGTTAATCTCCCGAATTTTTTCTTTTTATACTTGCACCGGTTGAAGAATTCAGATTTGTAACCGTAGGTTCTCCCCTGTATTGTATACTTGAACCTCCGCTGGCATTAGCACTTAGTTCTTTATTTACTGATAGAGTGATATGAGAGGCTCCTGACGCATCAACTTTTGCATTGTCTGCTTTTAAATCAAAGCCATTCACCCTACAGGCACCGCTTGCATCAATATGTAAAGTTTTTGAAGTACCAGTTAGGCGTGTAACAGAGGCACCGCTAATATCAAGGTTTAAATTATTCACTTGTATGCTGCCTTTTACTTCACTTGCACCAGAAATATCCACTTTAAGTGCGTTGGTTTGTAGATTTCCACTTATTGTTGCATAAGAAGCACCGCTGATTTCAAGCCTGTTTAGATCAACAACCGACACATATGCCTTAAGCTTTTTATTAGTCCAGCTAAAGCCATTCCACATGCCCGCATCAACTGAAATTTGTAGTACTCCGTTCTTTACTTCCGTTTTTATTTTGCTGTTATATTTTGCGTCACCTGCACTAACTGCAACACCTGTTTCATTTCCCTGCGACAAATAAAGAGAAATAGTTCCGGATACCTCAATGCCTGTAAACTTACCAACACTCCTCACCTCTGCATTTTCATCATATATAACTTGCTGCGATTTTGCAGAGTAGGTTACCGACACAATCGACATCACTAATAGAAAAAACCTCTTCATGTATAATTATTTTGTGTAAAACGACTAAAGAAACGAAAAGTTACACTTGTTTTTAAAATTTGCCCTTACATTTGTTTTTTAACGAAGCATAGCTTCAAATTCCCGGGGTGCTTTCATTTTGAAGGCTGAGATTATACCCGTAGAACCTGAACAGGATAATGCCTGCGAAGGGAAGGTGCAACTTTCTGTGTTTTAGCCTCTCCCTACACGTAATTCCTGTTCCACAAACATTCACTATGAAGAAACTTGTAGGTACAATTGTATTTTGTTTTTTAGCCATAATTGCAACAGGTCAGTACGTTGTAAAAGGAGAAGTGTACAACAAAAACAGGCAGCCTGTAGAAGGTGTTACAATCAGCGTTGCAAAAGGTAATCAGACACTGTTGTACACAATTAGCAGCCGCGATGGTAGCTTTTCTATAAGTGGGTTGAAGAAAAAAGGGACTTACCAGTTATCTGCAGGTCATGTGGGAATGCGATCGTCAACTAAAGTCATTGAAGTAGACGAAGCTTTGACTATCGTTGATTTTGAACTGGAGGAAAGTGCTTTTTTTCTTGAGCCGCTCGAGGTAAAGTCTGTCCGCGCTTCTGATAAGGCGCCTTTTACTAAAACCAATCTTTCCAAAGTTGATGTAGCAAAGAATAACCTTGGGCAAGACCTCCCCTTTTTACTTAATCAAACTCCATCTGTAGTTATTAATTCTGATGCAGGAAATGGAGTGGGCTATACAGGTATAAGAATAAGAGGAAGTGATGCTACAAGAATAAATGTAACAATGAACGGTATACCATATAATGACCCAGAGAGCCAGGGAACTTTTTTTGTTGATATGCCAGACATCGCATCTTCGTTAAACAGTATTCAAATACAAAGAGGAGTTGGAACATCATCAAATGGAGCCGGTGCTTTCGGCGCAACAATAAACTTAAGTACAAACGAATTTATAGATAGTGCTTATGGTGAGTTTAATAACAGCTTTGGTTCTTTCAATACCTGGAAGCATACGCTAAAAGCCGGAACAGGTTTAATAAACAATCACTTTACTGTAGATGTAAGAATGAGCAAATTAAGTAGTGATGGTTTTATCGATAGGGCTTTCTCTGATCTAAAGTCATTATACTTATCAACTGCTTACTTCACAAAAAACTCTTCTCTCCGCTTCAATATTATTACGGGAAAAGAGAAAACTTACCAGGCATGGAATGGCATACCTGAAAGTATGCTCACATCTAATCGTACTTATAATTCAGCCGGTACAGAAAAACCTGGTGAACCTTATAATAACGAAACTGATAATTATCAGCAGGATCATTACCAACTGTTTTTTAATCACTCGTTCAATAATAATCTAACATTTAATACAACATTATTTCTCACGAAGGGAAATGGGTAT
>DASVST010000202.1:0-13007 GCA_036387965.1 Segetibacter sp.
TGCACCAAACAATTATGCTGTGATCAATGATAAATGGAGTCCTTTGGTAAATACCCAAAGTAACTCAGCAATGGTTTTTGATGATAACATAATTAGAGATCTGGGAATAAGAATATCAGGTACTAATGGTTTAGATATAAACAATGATAAAATTTCAGACCACCCAGATTATCCTACCGGATATAAGAGCTTTTATTGCATGAAGTATAAAACTACTCAGGGGCAATACACAGATTTTCTTAATACTTTAAATTTGAAAGACTCTACGAGTTCCTTTTACAATACTTACGCCGGACCTTATTATCAGCCAAATAAATATCCAAGCTTACCTAACCCACAAAGAATTGCATGGGCTATCTTAGAACCATATACCTTTC
Organism: Segetibacter sp.; assembly: GCA_036387965.1. GTDB lineage: Bacteria > Bacteroidota > Bacteroidia > Chitinophagales > Chitinophagaceae > Segetibacter. The sequence goes on from DASVST010000202.1 coordinate 378, forward strand.
ATGTTCCTCCAGGCGACAAAAGGCATACGATTAGATTAGATAGTTTGCAGGCTAAGTTTATTGTTGCAAGGCCTGATAGAGTTCATGCCAATATGAACACCAATACTTCTGCTTCCTTTTCAGATTGGTTTTCTTTACGTCAAATGAGTGAGCTGGAATTTGAAAAAGCCTGCCGTGGACCTTTACCTTCAAACCTTAATGAAGCAGCATGGGGTTATGACGAAAATGTACCTCGGGTTAATAATTTAGATCCGCTTACCTTCAGCGGTATTGAAAACGGGGAAGAGTTTTTTTCTAATTATGATATAACAAAAAGAAGATTGGATCCATTATTTTATGGAACGACAAATGGTGATGGCGGAAGAGGACCTGTTCGTGCGGGGATTTTTGCTACAGATACTTCATCAAGAATATCATCCGGTGCGTCTTATTATGGCATCATAGATTTAAGTAAGAATGGAGGTGAGATAACTATTTCCCTGCAAAAGGATAAGGACAGAAAATTCAGTCAATATTACACAGGAAACCCAATATTAAGCCCGACTGGAAATAGCTATAATATTGATAACTTACCCTATTACCCTTACGTGAGAGAGAATTCAGTTTCACATAGATCTGACCACAGAAGTTCTTATAACATTGGATTTCGCGCCGTTCGCCTGGCACCTTCAGATAATTAATCTTACCAATGAAAAGAGTTCTTTTACTGTTATTGGTAAGCTTTACCTTTTGCTTTGCAAACGGACAGACTTTGCTGCTCAACCGTCCTTCGGGCGGGGATGTGTGGCCAGCCTTTTCTGTTCAGAAAATTCAATGGCAATCTGCTAATGTTGATAATATTAAAATTGAGGTTTCTGCTGATTCAGGCAGAACCTGGTTAGTAGTTCAGTCTTCTTATCCTGCTTCGGCAACATTCTACGATTGGACGGTAATAAACAAACCATCTGATAGCTGTTTCTTCAGAATTTCGGATGTGGTAAATCCATCGGTGCAAAGTTCAAATTATCCTGATAAGCCGTTTCGAATTCCAAAGCCTACATTAAATATTGATCCTGTCGAAGGATCCGTTTTTGGCAAAACGGCATTAGCCATTTCATGGTCATCAACGGGAACACAAAACGTAAACTTATTCATCACTTATGATAATTTTGCTACTCATCAGGTAATTGCAAATAACCTTCCTGCTGTAAGAGGATTTTATAACTGGATAGTGAAAGATACGGTAGCATCAAATGGTTTTATAATTATCCAGGCGGTAAACGATCATTCATTATCAGATACAGCCCGCCAGCCATTTTCTATAAAGAAGTTGCCTTTGCCAACAGGTGCTAAGTATAAAGGAGGCAGCTACGACGGTCACAGCAGCGCATCTACTAAAGTAAAAAGCTTGAAGTTATCAGCTCCAAATACAAGAGTTGAACTTACACCAAATACCGTTTATCCAATTAGATGGACTTCATCAAGCATCAACCAGGTATCTATAAAATATAGTATTGATAGCGGGCTTACGTGGCTTAATATTTCCCAGGGTGTTCCTGCAGCATTATCTTTTTTTAACTGGAGTGTTCCCAATGCGCCATCTGCTAAGTGTTTGGTTAAAATTACTGATACTGCTGATGTTGCCATCTTTGATATCAGTGATACTACTTTTGCCATTTCCGCAACTACACTCGATTTAATAACGCCGGCTGAAAACGATATTGTATATAGAGGGCAGGTATTACCTGTTAGCTGGAGTAGCCCTGGCGTAACCAAAGTAAACATTAGTTACTTTGATGGATCAGTTTGGAAGACAATAAAAGATGGCGTTACAGCATCGAACGAAACTGTTAACTGGACTATACCAGCAAACATCGGTGATTCAATAAAATTGAGAATTACCGATTTTGATAATCCTTTCAAATTTGATAGCGTTTCAAAAGTATTTGTAAAAACAAGTCCCGTAGCGTCGGTTGCAAAATACAAAGGTGGCAGTTACGATGGTCATTCGTCCGCTACCAATAAAGTGGCTGCGATAAGGCTTCTAAAACCAAACGGAAGTATTCAGCTTGCATCTGCATTGCAATACACCATAACCTGGGTAAGCAGCAGCGTGGCTAATGTTGACCTTGCGTTTTCTGCTGATAGTGGTTACACGTGGCAAAACATTGTCACGTCTTATTCAAACAGTCAAAGTTATGTATGGAATGTGCCTGGTGTTGCCTCATCAAAATGCCTGGTGCGTATAAGAAGTTCCCAGGATTCTACAGTAAGCGATATTAGTGATTCTGTTTTTACCATTCTACCCAAAAGTATTAACCTTGTTATTAATACTACAGCTAACTATTATTTCGAAACTGCTATCCCGTTAGAATGGACACAACAAGGTATTGAAAAAGTCTCTTTCAGCTATAAAACTATAAGCACCGGAAGCTGGCAGAAGATTAAGGATTCTGTAAACTCAACTTCAGAAGTATATAACTGGATTATTCCAACACTTGCCACTGACAGTCTGTGGATCAAAATATTCGATTCAAGGGATTCGCTGATAAAAGATGAAAAGTTTTTTAGCGGTGTACTTAAACGATTGCCTGCAGCTACAAAACGGAAGTTTAATGGTGGAAGATTTGACGGGCATTCTTATAGAAGTAATAACAACAAAATAAACATTTATAAGCCTGCTGCAAACGAGAAATTAGTTAGTGAAGAAAGTTATTCTATAAGCTGGAAATCTGGTAATGTAACAGACACTATTACGCTTCAGTATTCAATAGACAGCGGCAATACATGGATTAATATTGTTGATGTTACTGCAAGTACCGAACAATATAATTGGAAAGTTCCTACTGTTAACAACCAGGCGGGTACAAATATTCTTTTTGAAAAATGTCTTATTCGTGCTCTTGAAACTGAAAGTGGCAACGAAATAGTTGGCATAAGCAGCAGAACATTTTCCATTTCGCAATCAGCGGCTTCACCTGTACATTCTGTTGTTCTTACCGGTAAACCTGATGGCGAAAAAGCAAGCCTTTCCTGGTTGTCGGAGAATGAAATGAACGTAAACCAGTATGAAGTTGAAAGAAGTTTTGATAAGATCTCGTACGAAAAAATCGGAGAAGTAAAATCAGCAAACATTCGTGACTACAATTTTGTTGATATCTCAAAAACCATTACAGGTAAAACAATTTATTACAGGTTGAAAATAGTGTATAACGATGGTAGTTTTAAATACTCCGGGGTGGCTACTGTTCAACTGCCTTTACATACTAAGATTTTCGTTTACCCTAATCCTGCGAGAACATATATCCAGATACAAATAAGTCACATTACAAACGGATTAGTAGATGTAATGGTAACAGATATTTCAGGTAAAGTTGTTAGCCAAATAAGAACTACAGCAAACGGTTCAAATCTAAGGATGTACACAGGCCACCTAAACTCCGGAGTTTACATAGTGAGGATAAAGTATAAGGATGAAGAACATGTTCAAAAACTAATTATTACGGATTAGCTCCATTAAATTAGAGTCTTACAAAATTGCAGGCTCTAATTTAATGAGAGGTTTAGCTGTATACAGGATTATTGTTTAAAGCAGAAAGTAAGCTTTCAAAAAGAACAAAGAAGTGATGCTTAACCTCACCCAAAGTCTTTTCATGATTTGTAGGGCGGCTTATTGTCGCAACAACATCATCGACAAATAAAATCTTGTAATTGCCGTAGCAATTAACAAGAATCGTTGATGACAACTTTCATTTAATTTTTTTTTGATGAGCATCACAAAATTTAAAGTAAGTGATCTGGCGTTTATTCTGATTTACCGGTAATCTCAATCATCCCTTGCTTGTAATCTGAAAAAGCAATGAACTTATAATCTTCATCTTTAAGCTCTTCTTTTAAAGCTTTATACTCGTGAAACTTCCATGAAGTATAAGAATGAATTTCATCAAACAAAATTACAGAACCCGGAACCAGCCTGTTTTTACATAAGTTTAAAACCGTTTTTGCAGGCGCATAAATATCAGTATCTATATGTATAAAGGCGATTTTTTTATTAGCATGTTTATCAAGAAAATCCGGAAGGGTATCTTGTATTAAGCCTTTAATCAACTCCACATTCCCCTGTACTTCAGGAAATTTTCCGTTCATAGTAAACTGGCCCTTCTTAACATTCCATCCTTTCCAATCTTCCGGCATTCCCTCAAACGTATCAAAGCCATAAAACTGCTTCGAGATCCCTGTAGCAAAAAAGTTTATTGAAGTGCCTGTATGAACACCAAATTCCAGGTAAAGAAGGTCATCGTGTTTTTTAAATTTTTGAAGGCATTCAACTGCATAAGAATATAGCTTCCTTTTATTATCAAAAACGATGCAATCTTCTATATAGTTATGTATCCACTGAGCAGATTCCTTGATGGCTAACTCATGTAATTCCTGTGATACACCATAAGTATAATACCTGTCTTCTGCTATTTTATTAAACCGTTTTTCAGAGATAGACTGCCCAAATACAAACGAAATATTTTTAAGTAACCTTCTGAGCATCTTTATATGTATTTATTATTTGCTTCTAACGAATGGAATTTACTAAAATTGCTATTTGAGATGTACAATTTAGATTAGTATTGTAAGAATATATATATATAAATAGGTTATTGCTAATAATAGCTTGTCACACTGATGAAATTAGCACAAAGAATTGTAATAGGTTTTTACATTTATAAGTTTAGAATACTCGCTCTTTTTTCTACAAAAGTAGCTGCAAGGGCAGCTTTTCATTTGTTCTGTACGCCTTACACAAAAAGAAAGAACTACAACATCCCAAAGATCTTTCTGGCCGCCGATAAACTCACACTTGATTTGGATGGACTTAAGATAAACGGCTTCAGATGGATACCTAAAGAAAACAGTAACGGTAAAAAGATTTTAATCTGTCATGGGTTTGATAGCTATAGTTATAAGTTTGACAGGTATGTAGGTCCGCTACTAAAATCAGGTTTTGAAGTTCTTGCGTTTGATGCGCCGGCTCATGGTACCAGCAGCGGCAAAACAATTAAGGTTACCGAGTACCGGAAGATGATATTAACCATAAACGGAATGTTTGGTCCGGTTGATAATATAATGGCTCATTCATTTGGCGCTTTGGCTGTAGCACTTGCGGCAGAAGAGTTAGAAGATGCAGGCCATAAGAAGTTAGCCTTGATTGCCCCTGCAACTGAAACAACATTTGCGATTGACACCTTTTTTAAACATGTGTCTGTAAGTAAAAAGGTGAGGTTGCAGTTCGATAAACTTATCGAGGATCTTGGTGGTAATCCTGCATCGTGGTATTCGGTAGCAAGAGTAATGCAAAAAATAAACGTCCCCACTTTATGGGTTCACGATAGGGACGATGCTGTTACACCTTATGAACATGTGCATTATCTTGTTGAAAAGAAACTGCCACACATACAGTTTGAAATAACCAGCGGGCTTGGGCATAGCAATATTTATAAAGATAATAAGGTGAAGAAACGCATCATTGAATTTTTATCTGCACCATAACCTGCTTTAATACCTTTTCAACACCTAATCAAATAGGTTCTGAAATTTTACACATCTTCGTCTTTGCAGGTTGTTATACACCTGCAATAATATTCACTCAGTCTATTATGAATGGCTTGTCAAAACCAACTGTAGGAGTTTAAGGACCAAGAGAAACCAACCACAACATAGATTTTCAATATTAGCGACAGAATAGCCATCCTGTAGGGTTGATGATTAAGAAAAGAGTTGGAGATAGGCAATTATTAAAACAAATGAAAAAACCTATTGCATAATATATAGGAGACAATTAACATTTCTAACCATACTTTTAGTAGACCAACGCTGCTCACTATGAGAATTAGATCGTTTTATTGTCTGTGCATATTAATTTACTGCCTGCACATCTCAACAACCGCACAATCACAACTACGCAAGGTTTATCTAAATCCAAAAACCATTGTAAGGGAAAAGCAATCCAGATTTTTAGATTCAATAAAATTTATTCCTCTTGAAACAAAAAATGGAATTGAAGTCGGCGAGTATTACAGCGTTCAGGTAACAGAGAAATACTTTATGTTGAACGATTATATGAACAAAAGAATGCTGCTGTATTCAAAAGATGGGCGCTTCGTCAAAAACATCAACTATAAAAAACTTGGCGAAAACCTTTATCCTGCTTACCGGGAAGGTAGTAACCAGATCACGTTTTTTGGAAATAATAAAAATTATACGCTTACGCCAAAAGACCAGGTAAAAATAAAATTGGATTGGAATAATCCGCGGAATAAAAAGTATTTTAAAAAATTTGCTCTTGACTTAAACGATCCCTCTCTTGTTATAAAAAAAGTTGTTCCTGAGGAGAAAGACATTACGCAAGTATATCACTATTATGATGATTATTTCGTACAGGGAAAAGTTAGTGTTAGCCCGCTTTATAAAGACAGCATGGATTATGAAATTAAGATGTACAAAAACAATCAATTCGTGAAAGGGTTTTTCTCTTATAACCGCATCAACGAGCCAAGATTTTTATATACAGAAGAAAACATCAGTTTTACTAAAACCGATTCACCCCATATCAATATTATTACCCGCCCTTATTGCGATACAATTTATAAGATGATAAAAGACAGCCTGTTTCCTGTCTATCAATTAGTACTGCCTTTAGAAAACAGTCTGCCTGCTTCATTTTTTACGAAGCCTTTTAAAAACAAAACCGAGCGGGAGAATTTCTCCCGTAATAATGGCTGGATGTTGCGGCAGGCTTATAGCTTTTACGAAACGCCCAAATTTATCTATCTTATGGTAGGGTATCTCTCTAACTTTGAGTCTTACATCTACGACAAGCAGACGAATATCACCTATAAAACAAAAAATATAAAGTCTGATAGTAGCCACTATAATTTGGGGTTGTTGGGAGATTTTTCAATGCAGAGAAAAGGTGACAAATTTTACAAGCCTCAAAAAGCTGGCGATCTCCTTACTTTTTTTGACAACAATAAAAACGTACCTGTTCCCAAAGAGCTGCAAGAATTGTTAAAGAGCAAGCCACCTCGTACCACTCCCGTTATTGTAGAATTTAAACTTAAAAACTAACTTTTGAAGCAGATACTCTTTATTTATTTATTGCTTGGCTGGTGCACTACAGCATTTTGTCAAACGGGTGTATTAACAGGTTCTGTGCTGGATGCAGAAAGTAAAACTCCATTAGAACTTGCAACCATAAGTATTTTTAGACAGGACTCTACACTTGTTACATACAAGTTAGCTGACAAGAACGGAAAATTCGCATTTGAAAAGCTTCCACTAAAAAACAGGCTGCTTGTAAGCATTACTTATACAGGATATATTGCTCACCATTCGATCATTGAATTGGTTAACGGAAAGAGGGATACCCTTCATGTTTTGTTAGGAATTAATAATAACGACACGAACTCAGTAGTGGTTACAACAACAGTTCCCATCCGTATGAACGGGGATACGTTGGAGATTAATCCCCGAGCATTTAAAATGAAGCAAGATGCGGTGGTAGAGGAGCTTTTGAACCAAGTTTCAGGCATCACCATTTGGAGTGACGGTACGATAACAGTAAACGGCAAAAGAGTCCAAAATCTCCTTGTTGATGGAAAACCTTTTCTCGGGTCAACAGATCCAAGGATAGCCACTCAAAACCTGCCAAAATCCGCCATAGATAAAATTCAACTTTACCAGGAGTATGACAGAAGTACAATAAACCAGCAAGCACAACCGCAGGATTCGTTATTGACCATGAACATAAAGCTAAAAGAAAGCAGCAAAAAAGGATACTTTGGCAAAGCCGGCTTTGGCTATGGCACAATGAAGCGATTTGAATCAGATCTTTCATTCCAGGTGTATACTAAGAAAAGCAGTGGCGGTATAGGTGGTGGCTTCAATAATATCAATAAAAATATTGGTAGCCTTCAGGAGTTGTTTCAGAATAATACTTACAGAAGTTCCAACCCAAACCTATACAACGTAGGTCGGTTCGGTACAAGTGGTATCAATAAGAACCATTCGATCGGAGCAGTTTTTACACACAATTTTGTTGAAACAGCTAATAGCAGGCAGAACAACCGCATCACACTTAATTATAACAAGTCAGGAGAAGAAAGCTATGTTACAGATTTAAATTTACAGAACAGAACTGCTATCAATAATCCACAGTTTATACGCGAAGAAGGAGTGCAGAATAACATGAACAACAGACATGATATTAGTCTTAACTATGTAAAGACCAACAGTTATAATGATAATTTCAGTTTAAATGGAGCAGTAAATACCAACAGCGAAACGGGCAATTCATCCCGGTTTACGGAGGTAAGAGACAGCATAAACAAACTGCAAAGTACCAATAGCTCTACCACATTTAACAAGCGCCAATCGAACAGCGAATCCGTAAATATTAATTTTTCGAAATCTGATCGCGATAATCCTTTAAAAGGCTTCAATATTCAGGTTAATGCAAGGCGGGGTAATTCAGTTTCAGAAAGCGACGTCAAAAGTGTATTTGAATCCATTGTTGATTTCAGGAAAAACACATCTTACAACCGCCACTATACAACAAATAACAATAATCTTAACCTGGGGGCAAACCTTGATTATTCAGGCTTTAAGAGATTATTATTGGGAAGGTATAACCTGTTTGGCATAAACCTCAGCTTTACCCAAAGGTTTAATCTTATGCGAATGGAGGACAATAGTAAAGTGGCCGACTTTGACAGTACTGCCAAACAACACATTATAAATTCCCGCCTCACAAACTATAATAAACGGGAGCTATTTGAATACACTCCATCTTTAAGGCTATCCAAATTTTTCGCCAAGTACACGAACACCTACCAACGAAGTATAAATGTCAATGTAGGATTGTCGGATGAGATTAAAAGCGACAAAAACTCCTCATCTATCGCCAAAAGAAACCTTAACCGCTCGTTTCAATTTTTTAGGTATGACGGAAGTTTAAATTATCAATATTCTAAACAGAGAAAATACCAGTATAACACCTCAGCAAGTTTCTCTAAAAGTTTTGGATACCCTTCAATTGATCAGCTATATACTGTTGTCGACGACATTAATGTTTATAATACGAGGATTGGCAATCCATTTCTACGGAATAGAATTAATCACAACATTAACCTAAGCAGCAATTTCAATACACAAAAGCCTGAAGCAGTATATTCCTTTAACGGTCGTATTAGTGGTGGTTATTCCCGGTCTTTGAACCCTGTAGTTGATAGCACAATTAACGATCCTTCGGGAAGAAGGATAAGTTACTATATCAATGCTGATCAAAGTAGTAACAAGAACGTAAACTATAACCTTAATGTATCGAGGAAAATAAAAAAGAGCAGCCTTCAACTTATGTATGATGGTAGAATCAGTGCAGGCAGTCTTCCTAACTACGTAGATGGTTTATACAACATTAGTGAAACCTTTAGTCTTTCTAATAATTTCAATATACAATTTAGCCTGCGCTCCATACTTGTTTTAAATATGGGTAAATCCTTTCAAAATTACTCAACAAAGCAAACAGCTGTCGGACTACGCTCGTTTACAAATTCTAATAACAACACCAGGTTTGGAGCTGTTCTCAACTACCCCAAAAATTTTGCCTTTAGCACTACCTTGGATCGGGTTGATAATTCAAACTTAGCTAAGCCAACGAACCTTTTGAACACATTTGCCACATACAGATTTATGAAGCAGCAAGGCGAATTAAAGTTATCTGCGATGGACATATTGAAACAGTATCAAAACATTTCAAACAGTGTAAGTTCTTATGGTACCACAACCAGTATTACAAATGGATTGCAGCAATATTTTTTACTAACGTTTTCTTACTACCCGCGAAAATTTGGCAAAACGGAAGTTAAAAAGCAGGGTGTACGGGATATAGTCTATTGAACCAGGAAGATATTAAATTAAAACGCCTTATCGAATGCTCTATGCCTGGTACGTTTCTAATACTTCGCCACTAACTATAACAAACAAAACCTAAACGTTTTCATTTCCGGATTTTTGTGCAGCACAGCAAAAATTTTGCATTTTATAGTTAAACTGTAATATTGCATCGGTGCCGAACAGATATTTTTTACAAAGTAGAAATAAGCTCTTCATCATTTTACTAAAGATCTATCAATGCAATGCGCCTGAAGTGTGCGACGCAACGATGATGACCAGGGTTAAAATGCCGGTGCCAAAAAACTAAAAAAATAGAATGAGTAAGAACCTGTTAATAGTTGAGTCTCCCGCAAAAGCGAAAACGATCGAGAAGATTTTGGGAGCTGACTTTGAGGTAAGAAGCTGCTACGGGCACATTCGTGATCTTGAAAAAGATGACATGGGCATTGATGTAAACAACAATTACGTACCGCGATATAAAGTACCTGATGATAAGCTGAAGGTTGTAAAGGAATTAAAGGAGAAAGCTAAAAAAGCAAAAGAGGTTTGGCTTGCATCGGATGAGGATAGGGAAGGAGAAAGTATAAGCTGGCACCTTGCAGAAGTTTTGGGACTGGATCCGAAGACAACAAAGCGTATCGTATTTCACGAAATCACTGCACCGGCAATTAGAAATGCTGTTCAAAATCCCCGCACAATCAATATGGATCTGGTTAATGCACAGCAGGCTCGCCGTGTTTTAGACAGGCTTGTTGGTTTTGAACTAAGCCCCGTTTTATGGCGCAAGATTGGAATGCAAAGAAGCTTAAGTGCGGGTCGTGTACAAAGTGTTGCCGTTAGATTGATTGTAGAAAGAGAAAGGGAGATTAACAACTTCGCCTCTGAAAGCAGTTATAAGGTTGAGGCAATTTTTGGTGCAAATGATATAAACGGAAGAGTTGTAAATTTTAAAGCAGAAGGTCCGGCAAGAATAAGCAAACAGGAAACTGCTCAACAGTTTTTAGAAAGCTGCATAGGCGCAAACTATGCTGTTGCTGATGTAATTGTAAAGCCTGCAAAAAGATCGCCTGCTGCACCGTTCACTACTTCAACGTTGCAACAAGAGGCGAGTCGTAAATTAGGTTACGGTGTGAGTAGAACAATGTTGCTTGCACAACGTTTGTACGAAAGTGGTAAGATAACTTACATGCGTACTGATAGCACCAACTTAAGTGATACGGCTCTTGGTGATATTCAAAAAGAGATTAGAAAAAGCTTTGGTGATAAATACCATCAGCCAAGAAAATATAAGAGCAAAAACGCAAGTGCACAGGAAGCGCATGAGGCGATAAGACCGACTTACATGGATGCTCATTCTGTAGACGATGAAGATGCAAGACGTTTGTATGAGTTGATTTGGAAAAGAACCATTGCTTCGCAAATGAGCGATGCTGAGTTTGAAAAAACAACAGCTAAAATCACCATTTCAACAAACAATGAAAACCTAAACGCGAATGGAGAAGTAATGAAGTTCGATGGTTTTCTTAAAGTTTACCTGGAAGGCAAAGATGAAGAGGATGGTGAAGATGATACTGAAGGAATTTTACCTCCGCTGTCAAGAAATCAACAGTTAGAGTTTAGAGAGATGATGGCGACGGAGAAATTCACTCGTCCTGCTCCTCGATATACGGAAGCCTCTCTTGTAAAGAAGTTAGAGGAGTTGGGTATTGGTCGACCATCAACATATGCGCCTACAATTTCAACCATCATTAAAAGAAACTATGTAGAGAAGCGTGATAAAGAAGGTGTAAAAAGAGAAGCAAACCAGCTTAGGTTGAAGAAGGATAACAACATTGAAAAAGAAGTGCTTGTTGAAAATACGGGAGCTGAAAAAAATAAACTGTTCCCAACAGATCTTGGAATGGTTGTAACAGACTTTTTGAAACAGCATTTTAAAAGCGTAATGGACTATGGTTTTACTGCAGGCATTGAAGAAGAGTTTGACGAAATAGCTGAAGGAAAGATCAAGTGGAATACGATGATCGATGACTTTTACAAACCTTTTCATAGTAATATAGAAGTAACACTTGAGACAGCGGAGAGAGCAAAGGGTGAAAGGGAGTTGGGCATTGATCCTGAAACAGGCAAGAAGGTTATTGCAAGAATGGGACGTTACGGTCCGATGGTGCAAATTGGCGATACGGCTAATGAGGAAGATAAAGCACGCTTTGCAAAGCTTAAGCCATCGCAAAGTATCGAAACCATAACTATGGACGAAGCTATGGATTTGTTCAAGCTTCCACTTGCTTTAGGCGAATACGAGGGCAAAGAGGTTGCGGTAAACATGGGCAGATTTGGACCATATGTTCGTTGGGGAGAGGACTTTGTATCGCTACCCAAAGGTGAGGATTTATTTACAGTTGATCTTGAACGGGCAATTGCATTGATCAATGAAAAGCAAACTGCTGACGCTCCAATAGCCATGTTCCAGGATAAGCCTGTAACAAAAGGTAAGGGCAGGTTTGGGCCTTTTATAAAATGGAACGATCTTTATATTAATATTCCGCGGGCTTACAACTTTGATAATCTTACTCAAAAAGATTGCGAAGAGTTGATTGAAAAGAAAGTTGACAAAGAAGCAAACCGTTATATTCAACAATGGCCTGCTGAGAAAATATCAATTGAAAACGGGCGGTGGGGACCGTTCCTCCGCTTCGGAAAAAAGAT
>DASVST010000203.1:0-8753 GCA_036387965.1 Segetibacter sp.
CGAAACCTGCTCCGGCTTTTTACTAAACACATGTGCATCTCCCCTGTTGAATTCCGAAATATTTTCCAGTTCCGTTTTTCGCTGCATAAAAAAATAGAATCTGCAGATGCTTCGCTAAAAGATGTTGGGTATGAAAGCAATTATTCGGATGCCTCTTATATGGTAAGAATGTATAAGAAGTTTACCGGTCATACCCCATCAGAATTTTTTGGTAACGTAGCAGGCTCAGAATAACAAATACATCACGATCTCCCTTTAAAGAAAATATATATTCTTTTAACAAAAGTTGTCCGAAAAGTACAACATGCAGGTATGAACAAGGTATATTTTTGAATTCTTAATTGATAACCATGAAGAATATATTATTTACCTGCATCGTTTGCCTTTTTATAGTTGATGTAGTTGCCCAGACAAGTAAGGGCTACAGTGAAAATGTGTTACGAGCCGAATCCCTCACGAAACAAAAAGCATACACAGAAGCAGCAAAAGCTTATTCGGAAGCGTTTGCTCAAAACGATGGTAAAGCCACCAATAACGACCGTTATAATGCAGCATGCGTGTGGGCTTTGGCAGGAAACAAAGATTCTGCTTTTTACCACTTGATAAGAGTGGCAGAAAAAGGTGGTTACTCAAATTATAACCACATAACTATTGATACAGATTTGGATATCCTGCATAGCGACCCAAGGTGGAATACGGTGCTTGCAACAGTAAAGGCCAATAAAGAAAAAGAAGAGGTAAATTATAATAAGCCCGTCGTTGCCATACTTGATACAGTGTATAAGGAAGACCAATCGCATCGGCAAGGTATTGTTGAGTTAATTCAAAAACTTGGAATGCAAGCTCCGGAGGTTAAAGAAAGGCTTTCGCAAATGGCTAAGGCAGACTCGATAAACACGATAAAAGTCACTAAAATACTAGATGAATACGGATGGCTGGGACGGGACAAAGTAGGCAGCACTGGTTCTCTTACACTTTTTCTTGTTATACAGCACGCCCCTTATAAAGTGCAGAAAAAGTACCTGCCAATGCTGCGTGCTGCTGTTGCAAACAAACAAGCTTCTGCCTCACACCTTGCATTGTTGGAAGACCGTGTTGCACTTGCTGAAGGGAAGAAACAAATTTATGGAAGCCAGGTAGGGCAGGACCAGGCAACTGGTAAATCAACTCTTAGCCCGCTGGAAGATCCTGATAATGTAGACAAAAGAAGAGCAGAAGTGGGATTAGGTACGTTGGCAACATACCTCCAGAATTTTGGTATTACCTGGGACTTGGAATCGTACAAAAAACAATTAGCTGAAGATGAAAAGAAAGCCAAAGAAAGCAAAGTAGAGAAAAGACCTATTAATTAAAGTTGCCACATAGTACTTAAGCTAAAAGCCTGTGATGTAATCACAGGCTTTTAGCTTAAGTACACTTACCAGAAGTTTTAATTTTGGCCGTTCAATGGGATAAATAATGTGTTTTACACTTCCTAACTTCTTACTTTACCTTCTCCCATCTAAACCTTCCATTACTGCCAACCCTTGCATCATTCCTGCGCATGGTAAACATGCCTTCTATTTTACCATCTTTAGGTGTACCCTGAAATTCGTAAGACATATCGCCAAGTACTTTTTTTAAATGGAACTCACCGCCACCACAGAAACGTATTTGTTCACCTGTTTCTTTTCCTTGTAGTGGCGGGGCGTCAACTTGAGTGGTAATATTTTCACTGGTATACAACTTTACAGTTACAGGGTGCTCTTTTCCTTCATAGGTATACACTCCTTTCCAGGTGCCCTTCACGCGGTTAATCTGCGCAGACGACATAGGTTCGGGTATATAACATTTCTGTGCAGAAAGAGTCTGTACAAAAGCAATAGAACCGATAAATAATAATAAAATTCGTGTGTGTTTCATGTTGAAAAATTTGATTTTATTTAATAGTGATTGTTGAGTGAAATAATTGGTAGCCTCCGTTTCTCGCATCTGCCCAAACAGTTAAAAGCCGCCGCCAGGGAATGCTGTAAGTCCTGTATAATGTCCGCCGGAAGCCCAGCCTCTATTTAATATATAGCCGTTTTTTTCTATTAATTCATTTTGGCTTACCTGAACTTTTACATCTTGTGCAGACAAAGCACTGTTATAGCCTAAAAAGCAAAAAGTGATAAGCAGATTAATTAGTTGCTTTTGCATTTCCAATGTATTTAGCAAGCGTCTTCAACAAATTGTCTTTAGTTAACTGGTCGGTAGTTGCGAGTATTTTTCCTTCAGGGGATACAAGAATAGTAGTAGGTAATCCAATCTGGTTTATTCCAAACTCCTTAATGATCTTTGCTTCCCAGGCATCTTCGAGTGCAACGTTTTTCCACTGCATCGGAAATTTTTCTTTCCTGAATTTCTCGACTTTTTCTTTAGTATCCAATGCGATACTTAAAACTTCTAAAAAAGTTTCTTTATTCAACTCTTTCACTTCTTCTAATACAGGACGTTTGGCTAAACAAACTTTACAGGTAGTTGACCAAAAATCAATTAGAAGGTATCTACCAGAAAAACTTTTGTTGGTGAAGGTTTGGCTTTTATCTACCGACAGCACTTCAAAGAAAGGTAAGGACTGGTGCTTAGCTAATACAGAAGGGTTCATCATCAGTTGAAAAACACCGGTAGCTTTATAATCTTTCTTCTTGTAAGTGTATGTGCCGTTTATTACATTCCCTTTGATTGTTCCTGCATAACTTATTTGCACACCGGTAGAATCCATGGTTCGGATAAATGATATATTGTTGCCTTCGATGTTTACGTTAAATGGTAAATCATAAGCATTACTGCCGGGTATATCCATAGTTGCTCCCCATTTTCCCTTCTCTTCAAAAATGTTGAACGAACATAAATTTACATCTGGGCTGATGATATAAGAACCTTTCCATTCTCCTTTTACTGTTGCATATTCGATACTTGAAGAAGATGAGGTATAGACTTCTGCGTTGCCTTTTTTAGCAGACAGTAGAGTAAGCAACGCAAAGAAAACAATCGTAAATTGAAATAGGATTTTGTTTGCCATGGTGGTTATTTTTATAAAACTACTTCGGCAACAAGGTGAATAAGGTTACTTAAAGGATTCATTTATCAAACCAGTAGTTAAATGTGTTAACGAGATGTTACGCGAACTGCTAATACTCTTAATTGTAAATATCTTAGTGGCATGAAGCTCCCTTCACTTAACCGAAAATTTATTTTTTATATAGCACTGGTAAGCTTTGTGTTGCTGATTGTATTACAGGCGGTATGGCTTAGTAACTCTTACAGGTTAAAAGAGAATGATTTTAACGAGAAAGTAAAGAGCACTTTACGCTTTTTCAATAATGACTTCCAGGATAACCCGGTATTAGGTAAAAACCTGAGAGACTTGTGGGACAACCATACCACAATGCCACAAATACAACCCTCAATTAAGTACTCAATAGATACATGCTTTGAGCGCAACGGTCTTCCAACTGATTATGTATATGGGTTAGGCGTTTATAAAAAGAAAACCTTCTGGAGTAGTGATGCAGCTTATGCTAAAGAAATAAATGAATCTAAGTTTTCCATCATTGCATTGTGTATGGATAAAGCAGGCGCTTACGAAATGAAGATATTTTTTCCTAATAAGCAGTCATATATTATTTCTGGTTTAACACCGCTACTAATCTTTTCAGGATTTAGTTTCTTGCTGCTGCTTTTCTGCTTCGTCAGTTTAATTATGATGCTTAAAAAAGAAGCTAAGCTTTCATTGATGAAAAACGATTTTATCAATAACATGACACATGAATTAAAAACTCCACTATTTACCATATCTATTGCTTCCAAAATGCTTGCTGAAGAATACCAGGAAAACAAAGATGCAAAACCAGCAAAATATACTCAAAGCATTCAACAGGAAGCAAAACGCCTGAATAACCTTGTAGAAAAAATACTGCAGGTTGCTTTGTTGGAGAAGAAGGAAATGAATCTTGACAAAAAGGAAATGGACATTCATGCTGCAATAAAAATGGCTGTAGAAGGATTTGAAATGATAAAGCTTGAGAAGGGAGGCACTACTTCTTTGCACTTAGATGCAGAGATCCATCATATTGAAGCAGATGAAACACACATTGTAAATACGATTTACAATTTATTGGATAATGCATTTAAATATTCCGACAAAGAACCGCATATAATTATTAGCACCAGGAATGTTGGTAACAAGATTATTGTATCGGTTAAAGACAATGGAATTGGGTTTGATGCAGAAACAAAGGAATTGATCTTTGAAAGATTTTACAGAGCACACACAGGAAACATTCACAACGTGAAAGGATATGGCATTGGCTTAAGTTACGTGAGATCGGTAGTAGAAGCACACAATGGATTGCTAACTGTGAACAGCAATGTTAATATGGGAAGTGAGTTTACATTACAATTACCACTTACAAGATGAGTAATCCCAAAATTCTATTTGTTGAAGATGACAAGAACCTCGGGTATATTCTTTCTGAATACCTTGCGTTAAACAACTTCGATGTTACTTGGGTATCAGACGGTAAGGAAGCTCTTACAGTTTTAAATAAATCATTTTTCGATCTTTGCATACTGGATGTTATGCTCCCCAACCTTGATGGGTTTTCTATAGCAGATGAATTACGTAGAACAGGCTCTGTCACTCCTTTCATTTTCCTCACAGCAAAAAGCCTTAAAATAGATAAACTTAAAGGGTTTAAATATGGATGTGATGACTATATTATAAAACCTGTTGACGAGGAAGAACTGATAGCAAGGATAAAAGTGGTTTTAAAAAGAACAGGACCAAAGGAAACATCTATCTCATTTTTAAAGTTCGGCAAATGTATTTTTCATAAGAACGAACAGCGGATCGTTTTTAATGATAAAGAAGAATTTCAACTCACGAATAAAGAGGCAGAAGTATTACATGAACTAGCGTTTCATAAAAACAATATCACCAACAGGGATTTGATCCTGAAGAAAATTTGGGGCTCCAGTGATTTCTTCAACAGGAGAAGTATGGATGTGATCATATCACGCCTTAGGAAGCATTTGCAAAAAGATGATTCCATTACTATAAGAAACATACATGGCAAAGGTTACATCCTGGAAGAGTTATAACCTCCCGAGCACCCATCTATTATTATTTTAAACCCAATACATCAATTCCCTGCTCAAATACAATATCAACGGGTATGCCTCTTTGTTGTAACCGGTCAAGGTCTTTCTGTAAAGTTGGATTTACAAGGGCTTTGCTTTTTTGTAGTGCTTCAACGCCGGCTTTATCACCATTGCCCTGCAAGGTTAAAATGAGGTTGCTTAGATCATTCATGGCGGTGCGGAACTTGTCATAGTTGACTTTATAATGTCCTCCACTCGTTTTCTCAAAAGCACCTTTCTCCTGGAAAAAATTGAAAGCAAGCATGTTTGCCTTGCCATGTGCTTCACCGGCACCAAAGCGTACGCTTCGTAAAATGCCTGCCATAAAAGTGGTATAATAATTTTCTAGAGGTTCCTGTAATTCTCCTTTCTCTACCAGCTTTGTAACCATGTAAAGCCCAAGTATATCTGCCTTGGCTTCTTCAAGCCATGATCCCTGCTCTTGCAATGCCGCACGAACTGTTCCCTTTCCATCAACTGTATTTTTAATGCCAAGGCCATGTGATACTTCATGAAACATTACATCAGCAAAAAATGCATCGAACGTAACTTTAGATAGTTGAGAAGGATCAATAAGTTCTTTTGCAATAGGCATCATTATCTTATCAAACTTTGCCCTCATCGCATTTTTTAATTGTGAACGACGTGTGCCTTTTGTTTTTTGTAATACTTCGTCGTTGGGAAGATTAACGGCGATGGTTTTACCACCGCTGTTTCCATGACCTGCATAATACACAATATCATAAGCAGCTAACTGCGATGATGATCCCGGCTTCTCCTTTTTATATTTAGGATCAACCGGTAAGGCCGTTTGTAGTTCTGGCAACATAGCTACATATTTGGAGAGGCGGTTGCTCCATGCTGTATCTTTTATAAGCACATATGATTCGTATGCATTACGGACATTATACAAACCATCTTCATAATTTTCAATTGGTCCGATGATCACATCAAGACTGTTATTTTTCAGGTCCATCCATGCAATATCTGATGGATTGTAGTTGTCTGTTGTAATTGCAACAGCACGCAGGTTTAAAAACTTTTTAAAGCCAGGGTCTGTCGCTAATTTACCTGCTTCTTTTAAAAGGTTCGCTGCACGTTGCAATGGTTCTTTATAAGCAATATGAAACGGGATCGAATATAATTTTCCTGTGCTGTCACGTCGAATAATGGAGTATTGTCCCATCTTATCTTTTACATTGCTTTTCTCCAATTCCTCTTTAGTCATGTCGTGAGGATAGAAATTGGCACCTTCAGGTTTGTTGCCAACACCACTAATAAAAGGTGTGTCATTATTCAACCTGTCCCATGGTCCATAATTTATGCGGATGAATTGTTTTGTTTTTTCATCTGTTGTAGCATTCAATAAGCTATCAGGGCTGCCATAAGATTGTAACCAAAATAAAGTATCCATAATTTGTGCGGCCTGTATAAGTAGTGGAATCACTTGTCTGTCACTATCACTAAGGGCAGTAAGATCAGCTGTAAGACGAACAGTGGCATAGCCTGCAAGCCGTTCGCTGATGTAATCGCTTTTAGCCTTGCTGGTATCAACAGGATTATTCTGAGTAGTGGAATCGTTGTTGCATGAAATGCATAGTGTTATTAATGTAATAAAGAGAAGGGATCTCATAAAGGGTTGTTTTGGTAAATGTAAAAAGAACCACCGATAAAAAGTATTAAGCGCTTAACAGCAGGGAGCACACAGGATTCCAAATTTTTGGCTGTTGATTCAGGATATCTTTCGACAATTTACCTGTTTTGTCCTGCAAAAGAGGTAATTGGTGTAACAGTTTTCCATTCCGCGCTGTCACATGATAGGTTTGCTGTATCAATAAAAATACATCAACTCCTAAAAACACTGTTATGCGCTACTTAGCTTTACTCATCCTTTTTAAACTTACCTCTTTTAGTATTTCTGCCCAGACAATCAGCGGCGTTGCTAAAGAAGCCGGCGGACAACCTTTAACCGGTGCTACAATCACCTTGTATAAAGATTCAGCGGTTGCAAAACTTGCTGTTACGAAAGACAAGGGTAACTACCATTTTGAAAATATTAAACCCGGTACTTACCGTGTTGGTACATCCCATGTAGGTTCTGCACCAGCTTTTTCTAATTCGTTTAAAGTAGAAACTGCGGATGTAACTGTTCCCGATTTAATAATAACAAAAGCATCTGCCAACCTGCAGGGTGTTACTGTTACTGCTAAAAAACCTCTCGTAGAAGTAAAGGCAGATAAAATGATCGTTAATGTAGAGGGCACTATCAATGCTACAGGTTCAGATGCACTGGAACTGTTACGTAAATCGCCGGGTGTACAGGTAGATAAGGATGATAACCTAAGCATAAGCGGAAAGAATGGTGTACAGGTATATGTAGATGGTCGTCCTACACCAATGTCTGGTCAAGACCTTGCTAATTATTTAAAAACTATCCAATCTGCTCAAATTGAAGCGATCGAAATTATCACCAATCCTTCTGCTAAATACGAAGCTGCTGGTAATGGAGGCATCATCAATATCAAACTTAAAAAGAACAAAAACTTTGGTACCAATGGTTCAGTAAATACAGGATTTAACCAGGGAATTTACCCAAAATACAATGGTGGAATTTCACTTAACAATCGCAATAAAAACGTAAACATCTACGGTAACTATAACTACAATCATGGTGAAACGCAAATGAAGATGAGACTTCAGCGATCTGTATTAGATACCTTGTTTGACCAACAGGCCACTTCCCGTTCTATTAATAACAGCCACAGTTTTAAAGCTGGAGTTGATTATACAATAAATAAGCAATCTTCGTTCGGTGCTATGGTAAACGGAACGTTCGCCGATCCTGAAAGCCGGAACTTAAGCATGACACCGATAATTTACAAGCCAACAAACACAGTTAGTCGTTTACTGGATGCACAGAATTATATGAGTAACAAAAGAAACAACATCAACTTCAACCTAAACTATAACTACACCGGTAAAGATGGAAAAAGCCTCGTGTTAAATGCAGATCGCGGCAGTTATGATATGAATACAGACCAGCTGCAGCCAAACAATTACTATAGGGCTGATGGTAAAACATTGATTAGTTCTGTGATGTACCAGATGATAACACCTACAAAAATCAACCTCAATTCTTTTAAAGCTGATTATGAACAGAACTTTCAAAAAGGTAAGTTAGGCTTCGGAGGTAAAGTTGGCTACAATACAACAGATAATGATTTTCAACGCTTCAATTTTTCTTCTTCAGGAAAAGAACTGGATAGAGAACGCAGCAATCGATTTGAATATATTGAGAATATCAATGCCGGTTATGTAAACTATAACCGTCCTTTTAAAGGCTTTATGATTCAGACAGGATTACGTGTAGAAAACACAACTTCAGAAGGTATTTCAACAGGTTTGAAAAAAGAAGGAAGCAGCTATGTAGAAACGGAATCAGGCTTCAAAAGATCATATACAGACTTCTTCCCGAGCGCAGCTATAACGTTCAACAAAAATCCGATGAAGCAGTGGAATCTAACTTATAGCCGCCGTATTGATCGTCCTTTTTACCAGGACCTGAATCCCTTTGAAATGAAAATGGATGA
>DASVST010000204.1:0-11511 GCA_036387965.1 Segetibacter sp.
GAGCAGTAACGGTTTCAAACTCTGCTTTTTCATCAAACTCAGCAACTTATGGAGGGGGTATATATGTAGCAAGAGGTACCACTAATGTTTCAGCTTGTGATTTTACATCAAATACCGCCCTGTCAACTGGTGGTGGTGGAATTTGTAATATAGCAACTTTGAATGTTAGCGGCTCAAGATTTATTACAAATTCAGCAGGTATAGGAGGGGGCTTATGGAATGCAACAACAGGAGCTGGGGGAGCAATAGGGAATGCAACGGTTAACACATCTGTTTTTGATAACAACAGAGCGTTTTCTGCTGGCGGGGGAGTAAATAACCATGGTGATTTGACCATGTCGAAATGCTTTTTGTTTAGGAACCTCGCTCAATCTTCTAATGGATTATCAGGCACAGGGGGTGGATTTCATCAGGGATCTCTGAATACTGCCACTTCTACATTTACTAATTGTGTAATAGCAAATAACGCTGCAAATGGAACGAGTGATCGAGGAGGTGGTGGTGGATCAACCTTCAATGGTATAGTTAACTTAACGAATTGTACTTTATCAGAAAATACCACCACCAGTACAAGTAATCCGGGCAATGGTATATCAATTCGTAATGTGGGTACACCACCTGTTGTCAATCTCAGAAACACCATTGTTTGGGGTGCAGCAGCTAGACAGATAGATAATACAGAGGGTACCATCAACTACACCACCAGCCTCGTAAAAGGCGAAACAACCAACTGCCCCAACGTCAAAACATCTGACCCGTTGTTTGTAAACAGTGCCGACCCGGATGGAGCAGATAATATTTTTGCTACAGCAGATGACGGACTGATGATAACACCAAATTCACCGGCTAAAAATGCAGGAACAACAATCATCCCTCCTGCCGACGATGTTACCGGAACAAGTAGACCACAAGGCACACCCGGACCACAAGGTAGCGCTTACGACATAGGTGCTTATGAAACTACGGCAGGCGGAACAGGAGTTTACGAGATAAACGTGCAGGGCAATAATACCACTATTGTTGATGGTGATAACACCCCATCAACAACAGACTCTACTGTTTTTGCCACAACAAACCCGAACGAAAGTTCAACAAGAACCTATACCATACAAAATTTTGGAACAGATAACTTGACCATAAACGGCATTAGCATAACAGGTACAGATGCTACAATGTTTGTGGCGGGAGCACTAACTCCTTCAGGTCCTATAGCCCCGAATGGATCAGCAACATTTACTGTAACCTTTACACCAACCTCAACAGGCTTTAAAACAGCAATCATAAACATTGCAAACAGTGATTGTGATGAGAGTGGGTACGACTTTGCGATAAGTACAGCTAGTCCAGCTCCCGTTATCACATCAAGCGGCGGCGGCGATTTTGGTAATGAAAACATTGAAGAGAACACCACAGCAGTTGTTACGGTGGTTGCAAGCGGCTCATCAAATACATATTCTATAAGCGGTGGCGTTGATCAAAATAAGTTTACGATTAATAGTACAACAGGAGCGTTATCATTTATTACTGCTCCTGACTTTGAAAACCCCACAGATTTTGGCAGGGACAATATTTACGTGGTAACTGTAAAAGCAAGTGATGCCACGGGAAGTGATGAGCAATCTATTGCAGTAAGCATACGCAATGTAAATGAAGCTCCTTCAATAACTTCAAATGGTGGTGGAAGCACTTCAACCGTATCCGTACCTGAAAACACAACAGCAGTAACTACTGTTACAGCAACAGATGCAGATGCAGGCACAACAATGAAATATAGTAAAAGCGGTGGTGCAGATTCATCTAAGTTTACTATTGATTCTCTAAGCGGAGCCTTAAGGTTTACAACAGCTCCCGATTTTGAAAACCCAACAGATGCTGACAGAAACAACACCTATTTTGTTGTAGTAAGAGCACGTGATGGTACGAATACTGATGATCAGACCATGACTGTTACAGTTACAGATGTTTCTGAAAGTAGCTTACCTGCAAATCTTGTAAATGTAAAAGCCTACCAGAAAGGCACAGCCATACAGGTAGAGTGGACAAGTGTAACAGAGATCAATGTTGACAAGTACGAGGTAGAGAAATCAACGGACGGACAAAGCTTCGCACCACTAGGAACTGTACAGGCAAGAGGCAACAGCACAAGGCACGTAAACTATAGCTTACCTGATCATGCAGCCCAAAGTGGTTCTAATTACTACCGGATAAAGAGTATAGATAAGAACGGAACAGTTCAGTACAGCAGTGTTGTAAGAGTGAATGTAGAAAAAGGAAATGGAGCGATCACGATCTATCCAAACCCTGTAACCACTAACACAATCAGCTTACAACTAAACAACCTTGAAAGAGGCAAGTATACAGTTACTTTAACCAACAAGTTAGGTCAGCAGTTGTACAGTTCAGTAATAGAACACAACGGCGGCTCATCAACACAAACACTACGCATAACTGGTAGCTTCCCACAAGGAAGTTACCAGTTGCAGATGATTGGTGATGATGTGAGAATGACTAAGCAATTGATAAAGCAATAAGATTCTGAATGAAGATAAAGAGCCGCCTCAATCATGGGGCGGCTCTTTTGTATTAACGGTAGTCTACTCTAAATAATAGATGATTTAATTATATTATACAAGCCTATGATTAATGGCCTTAGCCACGGCCTCTCCTTTTGAATTTACATGCAGCTTCTCGTAGATTTTTTTTATATGACTGTGTACTGTATCAAAGGTTATATCAAGTGCCGCTGCAATCATTTTGTAGCTCAGTCCTTCAACAAGTTTTTGCAATACTTGCTTTTCTCTTTCTGATAACAGAATGTATTCAGGCTTTGTGGTTGTAGCAGAAGCCGCCATCATTAAAACCTTTTTTGCTATAGCAGGTGTAAAAGCTGCTCCTCCTTCATTAATTTCTTTGAGTGCTTCTATAAGCCTGGAGGGATGTGTGTTTTTTAATATGTAGCCTGAAGCTCCTGCACAAATTGATGCAAATATTTTATCGTCGTCATCAAAAACAGTTTGCATTAATATTTGAATTTGAGGGAAGTCTTTCTTTATTATGCCCGCTGCTTCAATGCCAGATATGCCGGGCATATTTATATCCATCAATACTATATCAGGCTTAGCTTCTGTTAACCGTATGGATAATCTTTTGGCATCAGGCCAACTGCCTGCAAGTTCAAAATCATCGCACGACTCGATTAATCCTGAAAGGCTGTCACGTAATGAATTATTATCTTCAAAAATGGCTACACGTATCACTATATATTTCTTTTATAATTTCTACTTCGTACCAAACGTAAAAATTAAGCATTAACCCAAAAGTTCCTATACCCAATTCAGGTGAGCGGAATTTGTAATCTGATCGACGTACCTATGTTATTGTGTTTTGTTATTGTAAGATTTCCTTTAATATCTGCAGCCCTGTTCTTCATATTTTTAAGACCATTGCCTTCGTGATGATCAGGTTCGAAACCAATACCGTTGTCTTGGATAAGTAAAATCAACTTTTTATTTTCTTCCTCGATGGTTATTTGCAGCAAGGCAGATTGGGAATATTTAAGTGAGTTGTTGATTGCTTCTTTATATATGAGATAAATATTTCTGCGCTGCTCCATGCTCAACTTTAAATGAAATACAGAAGGCTGACAATTGAATGTAAGTGAAACATTTTTTAATGCGCAAAGCTCGGCGGCATTCAATTGTATTTTTGATGCGAGGTGATCTACATCGTCGTTTTTGGGATTGATGGCCCAAACAATATCGCTCATATTGCTAACCATTTCACGGCTGGTTGCACCTATCTTATCAAGTAGCGGCAAAAGTTGTGGCATTTGCTTTTGAGTTTGCTGCTTTAGAGTTTCACTGTAAAAAGAGATACTGCTGAGTGTAGCACCTATATCATCATGAAGGTCTGAGGCTATCTTAGATCGTAGTCTTTCCTGTCTTATAATTTCATTAACTCTGTATCTGTACATTAAATATATAATGGCAGATGTAGCTAGAGATAAGAGCAAGATAAACCACCATGTTTGCCAAAAAGGAGGATCGACTTTAAAAAGCAAAACAACCTCTTTGCTTTCAATGCCACTTGCACTCATAGCCTTCGCAAGAAGTTCGTATTTCCCGGGTGGCAATTGCTCATACCGAATTAGATATCCCTTGTCAACCTCTTTCCAGTCTTTATCCCAACCCTTCATTTTGTAAAATATCCTGTTCTCTTTCTCATTCAAAAAATTCAAAACACTAAGTTCAACTTCAATACTATTCTTATAAGCAACAGAAATATTACTTTTTTGAAGTACTGGAAAGGCGTAAGTAGTATCTCCGGCAGATAAAGAGGTAATCTGTATTTGAGGTTGAGATGATTTAATTAAATCCTTTTGATTAAGGATCAAAACTTTTCCAAGAGAAGTTAGAATTACATCGTTATTATCAGAATGAAAGATCTCGTTTATTTCAGTTGAAAGGGTGATGCCTGTTTCGCCTGAAAGAGATTTCCAGTTTTTAAAGTCCGGACTTACTTTATAAAATCCCCTGTTGGTTTTTATCCAGAATTTACCGGTGCTATCTTCCGAAACTTCTTCTATAAGAAAGTCGGCGACACCCTTTGATGGAAACAATTGCTGCACCCGGTTATCTTTAAATACAAGAACTTGTTGTTGACCAATAAGCAGTATTCGTTTTTGTTTATCAATATGTATTGAATTGGTAATTAGTCGACGGTTATGTGCTGCTTCAGCAGAATCAGTATAGTTATTATGGACACTATATGAAAGGTCATTTACGTTTATCCTGAAAATTTTATAATCACTGCTTAACCAGGCATAACCTTTATCACTTTTTAATCCGAATACAGACTTGCCTTTCAGGCTTTCAGGCATTGAATCAGAAAATAGCTTAATTATCCTTTTTGTAACCGGATCGTAAATGCGAATCCCATTTCTGTATACTGCAAACCAAATTCTGCCATACTTATCTATGGTAACTCTTCCTGTTCTCACCTCATTGTCATTATCTATTTTGTTACTGAGATCTGATACTTCAAGATTGTTAGGATTAAAAAAACCAAATCCTTTTTGAGATGTAAACCAATAGCCCGTTTTCGTAATAACATAATCGTTAATATTACTTAGAAGCTCTTTATGTTTATCAGGTAGCACAAAAGGTGTGATCTGGAAATTTTTCAGACTCATTTTTGACCAACCTTGCTGGGTCGTGATATAAACCAGATCTGAGGGCTTTCTTATGTCTTTCAACACAAGAAAAACAGGTTTGTCGTTCCTCGGCATATTGATCCACTGTACGCCTTGCTGATGCATATCTGCTTTTTGAACTCCATTACTTCCACCAATCCAAAGGCTTTGTTCCCGATCTACAATTAATGTTGTAACTACATTTGAAAGCAGGCTATTGTTATCGTTACCTTGTTTTAGTATTTGTAAAGGCTTAAGGTTTTTACCTGTGATCGAATCAGTAGAAAATATACCCAATCCGTCTTCTGTGCCTATAACGATATATTTTTTTTGCTTTAATTCTACTTCATTTATGCAATAGATAATATTCGATAATAAAGACGGCAACAAATAAGGTTCAAACTTATCATGTGCGCTGTTATACTTTAAAATACCTCCACCCCATGTGCCACACCAGATGTTTCCTTGTGAGTCTTCAAAAAGTGAAGTACAGGCGTTTAAGACTCTTTCACTTGTTCTTGCTTCATCAAAATGGTAAGATTTCCAGGTATAGGTTTTCCGACTGAATAGTTTGATGCCGTAAGATGTAGCAATCCATAACCTTCCCTTGCTATCATCAAGCATTGATAGTATAAATTTATTTTGCCTAGTGTCTTTACCATATAGCTCAAGATTAAAATGCCTGAAAGTTTTACCATCCTTATTAAGCAGCTTCAAGTTTTTTTCTGCTATCCAAGTATTTTTTTGTTTATCAATATATACTATTGATTGCCCACCGTGAATATTGGTGAACGAATTAGTGTAGGGGTTAAAACGAGAAACGCCGTTTGATGTACCAATCCATATATTACCTATGGAATCTTCTGCCAGTGATCGTACGTTAGCATCAATAAGGTTATTATCCCCGGTTCTGATAAAGTTTTTAAAGTATCGTGCATCATAGCGATTTAGCCCCCATGCAGTACCAAACCATAAATACCCACGTTTGTCTTGTAATACTGAACTAATTGTACCGTCTGATAACCCATTGTTTATTGTATAAGATTCAAGATTATTTATTATCTGCTGGCAGTAGCAAGTGTTTAACGCTGCTAATAAGTTAATCAGGATGGACAAGTAGAAATGTCTTTTAAGCACCTATTAAATATAATATTTTTCTGATTGTTTCAGATAAGCATTGCATCACCAATATTGGGGATAGTGTTTCTTTAATAGCGCTTGTATGTTTGAGAAAAGTTACTGCTATGAAAAAATTATTACTTTCTTTCCTCTTCATTTTAGGTTTTGCTGCATTAGTAGATGCTAAAATATGGCGGGTAAACAACAATGCAGGTGTACCTGCTGATTTTACAACAGCACAGGCTGCACATAACGGGGCTGGTGCAGGCGATACACTTCATTTTGAGCCTTCGCCTACTTCTTATGGTGGTATAACAATGGCCAAAAGATTGGTATTGATAGGGGTGGGAGACTTTTTAGATATTAATTCAAATAACCAGGCAACAAATGTTACTGCCCGTTTAGATGGCATTGATATTAGAGCCGGTGCAGATAACAGCACGATTATGGTAAGTGCACTTTATTTAAATTTAGTAAATGTTCAAGGGGTAATAATCCAAAGGTGCAATGTAATTTCAAGATCTGCAGTTTATATTCAATATGATGCATTCTCTTCGATTTGGGTAGAAAACGCAAGCAACACAATAATCAGGAATTGTTTTTTAAGTGAATCAGGTATACATATATCAGGAAGTACAAATGTCCAGATCATTAATAATATAATGGCAGATTTTGTGTTTATGCGGAGTGCTTCTTCTGCAACTATAATGAACAATGTAATAAATGGAAAAACAGTAACTGATGCTAATAGCATACAAAATGCTACTGTAAGGAATAATATTTTCAGTAAATCCACCACTTTTAGTTGCAGCAGTTGTGTTGTTGAAAACAATATAGCATCAGCTAATATATTACCGGCAGGCAATGGCAACCAGAATAATGTTGATATGACCACCGTTTTTAATAATCCGAATACTTATGTTGACAAGGCGTTTCAATTAAAACCCGGCAGCCCCGCAATAGGTGCAGGCGTGGGCGGGGTTGATGCAGGTGCTTACGGCGGCATATCTCCTTATCACCTATCAGTGCAGCCAAATATACCAGCCATCTACAAGCTGGTTGCTCCGGCAGTAGTTACAGGCAGTACCATGACTGTAACTATAAGTACAAAAAGTAATAACTGATCTTTTCAATAACTACTTCAAACATAACAATGAAAAAGTTATTGCAACATGCAGTACTTGGTTTGCTGCTCTTTTGTACCAATTCTGCAAATTCACAAAATATCATAAAGGCAGAATATTTTTTCAATGCTGATCCTGGCTTTGGAAATGGTACCGGTATCAGCTTATCTGCATCTGCCGATATTTCAAACCTTACCTTTTCGGCAGATATAAATTCATTACCGGTAGGTATAAACCGTTTGTTTGTCCGGTCTCAGGATGCAAACGGTATTTGGAGCATTACAAACGTGAGCCTTTTTTACAAGGCAGCTAAAACAACATCTAAAACAGTAGTAAAGGTTGAATATTTTATTGATGACGATCCTGGCTTCGGTAATGGTTTAAATATTCCGGTTACTTCAGGAAATGATGTACCTGATGTAACTTTCAATCCCGATTTAAGTTCTGTTACAGTTGGCATTCACCGCTTATTTGTTCGCAGTTTAGACAGTGAAGGTAACTGGAGTGTTTCTCGAATGCTGGTGTTTTATAAAGCAAGCTTAACTGCTTCGCCGGTAGTAAATAAAGTAGAATATTTCTTTGATACTGATCCCGGCTTTGGTAATGGAATAAATGTTCCGATTAGCAGCGGAACTGATGTATCGAACGTTACATTTATGCCTGATATTACTTCATTGCCTGTTGGTGTACACCGATTGTTTATCCGGAGCATGGATAATACAGGCAACTGGAGTATATCACAAATAGTAGTGTTTTATAGAGGGGCTTTGATTTCAAACCCAAATATCACTGGCTTAGAATATTTTTTTGATGCTGATCCGGGATTTGGAAATGGTACTTCTTTAACCGTTTCACCATCATCTGATATACAGGATGCAATATATAACATCAACGTTTCCTCCCTCTCTTCGGGTGCTCATAAACTATTTATCCGCTCTAAGGATAATGCCGGTAGCTGGAGCATCACTAATATTTCGGACTTTAACATAGATGCAGCACCGCAGGTTAATCTTTCTGTAAGTTCCAATACAGGAACAGAAGCTGGCGCAACAGCGATAACAGTTACAGCAACAGCAAGCCAGGCAGTTACAGGTAATCAGACAGTTACATTAGGTGTTAATGGAACAGGTATCACATCAGGAGATTATACCCTTAGCAATACAACTATAACAATACTAAGTGGACAGACAACAGGCTCGGTAACTTTTACTGTTGTGGACGACGCAGTTGTTGAAGGTTCTGAAACAGCAACCCTTACAATCAGTAATCCTTCAAGTGGTATTACTTTGGGATCAACTACGACTCAGAATGTTAGCATAGCAGATAATGATTTTCCAACAGTCAGTCTTTCTGTAAGTCCAAACTCAGGAACAGAAGCTGGCGCAACAGCGATAACAGTTACAGCAACAGCAAGCCAGGCAGTTACAGGTAATCAGACAGTTACATTAGGTGTTAGTGGAACAGGTATCACATCAGGAGATTATACCCTTAGCAATACAACTATAACAATACTGAGTGGTCAGACAACAGGCTCGGTAACGTTTACAGTAGTGGATGATGCAGTTGTTGAAGGTTCTGAAACAGCAACACTTACAATCAGCAATCCTTCAAGTGGAATTACTTTGGGATCAACTACTACACAGAATGTTAGCATAGCAGATAATGATTTTCCAACAGTCAATCTTTCTGTAAGTTCCAATACAGGAACCGAAGCTGGCGCAACAGCGATAACAGTTACAGCAACAGCAAGCCAGGCTGTTACAGGTAATCAGACTGTTACATTAAGTATTAGTGGGACAGGTATAACATCTGGAGATTATACCCTTAGCAATACAACTATTACAATACTAAACGGACAGGCAACAGGTTCGGTAACCTTTACAGTAGTGGATGATGCAATGGTTGAAGGTTCTGAAACAGCAACGCTTACAATCAGCAATCCTTCAAGCGGAATTGCGTTGGGGTCAACAACTACACAGAATATTAGCATTACTGATAATGATGTAGCCAATGCAAACAACCCTCCCGTAATAACTTCAAGCGGTGGCGGCACAACAGGCAACGAGAACATACCAGAGAACACCACCTTTGTTGTTGCGGTTGCTGCAACTGGTCAGGATGCGGGATCAACTTTAGCTTACAGCATTGTTGGTGGGGTAGATCAAAATAAATTTACGATCAATGCTACAACGGGTGTTTTATCCTTCATCACTGCTCCTGATTTTGAAGTGCCTACAGACTTTGGAGCAGACAACATTTATGTTGTTACGGTAAGAGCAAGTGATGGAACTTTAAATGATGATCAAACAATAGCAGTAAGTGTAAGAGACATAAACGACAACGCTCCTGTAATAACATCAAATGGTGGTGGAACAACAGCAAGCAGGTCAATCCCTGAAAATACTACTGCTGTAACAACTATGACCGCAACAGATGCTGATGCAAATACAACGATGGCTTACAGC
This sequence comes from Segetibacter sp., assembly GCA_036387965.1. GTDB lineage: Bacteria > Bacteroidota > Bacteroidia > Chitinophagales > Chitinophagaceae > Segetibacter. Next base: position 9,900 of record DASVST010000204.1, read on the forward strand.
ATAGCTGGCGGAGCTGATCAAAGCAAGTTTAGTATTAACCCGACAACAGGAGCATTGAGTTTTATCACCGCTCCAGATTTTGAACAACCAACAGACACAGATGCAAATAACACTTATGTTGTTACAGTAAGAGCAAGTGATGGAACATTATCTGATGAGCAGACAATGACAGTTACAGTTACAGATGTTTCTGAAAGTAGCTTACCTGCAAATCTTGTAAATGTAAAAGCATACCAAAAAGCATCAGCCATACAGGTAGAGTGGACAAGTGTAACCGAGATCAATGTTGACAAGTACGAGGTAGAGAAATCAACAGACGGACAAAGCTTCACAATACTTGGAACTGTACAGGCAAGAGGCAACAGCACAAGCCAGGTGAACTATAGCTTACCTGATCATGCAGCCCAAAGTGGTTCTAATTACTACCGGATAAAGAGTATAGATAATAACGGAGCAGTACAGTACAGCAGTGTTGTAAGAGTGAATGTAGAGAAAGGAAATGGCGCGATCACGATCTATCCAAACCCTGTAACTACAAACACGATAAGCTTACAACTAAACAACCTTGAAAGAGGCAAGTATACAGTTACATTAACCAACAAGTTAGGTCAGCAGTTGTACAGTTCAGTAATAGAACACAACGGTGGATCATCAACACAAACACTGCGCATAAACAGTAGCCTCCCTAAGGGAACTTACCAGTTGCAGGTGATAGGTGGAGAGGTGAAAATGACGAAACAGTTGATCAAAAGATAAGTCACTAAAAACTTTAGAAAGAGGGTTCTTAACGAGGGTTAAGAACCCTCTTTTGCTTCTTGAGCTATTTTATTGAAAATCAATTAAATATTTGTTAGGCACTTTGTTTCCCTATATCTTCATTACAGAAATTGCAAGGACTTTGCTGAGTTAGCTCTTCAACCTAAACGCTTTTTTTTTTGCATTTCCATCTTATCCATAATTAAATGGTGCATTGCACCTTTTTTTGCTGGAAGCTAAATTGCCTGATTGTTAACAAACATAACACCATTTATGAAATCCAAATTCTACTCGCTACTTCTTTCACTTCTTATTTCTTTTACTTCTTTTGCACAAAACACTGCTTTAGCTTTTGATGGTGCAGACGATTATGCAACACTGCCATCAGGTATAGTTCAATCCATCAGCGGAGATTTTACCATTGAGACCTGGGTATATTGGAAAGGTGGTGGAGACTGGCAAAGGATTTTTGATTTTGGTAATAATACCAGCAATTTCATGTTTTTAACTCCTAAATCGGGGGCGGGATTAAATACGATTCGTTTTGCAATCGGCGTGGGTGGTGTAAACGAGTATTTAGAAACACCATTTTTACCTATTAACCAATGGTATCACGTAGCTGTTACAGTAAATAACGCATCTAACACAGGTAGGTTATATGTGAATGGAGTTTTAAAAAACACCCGCTCAATAACTTTTCGTCCCTCCAATCTTGGTAACACAACTATCAATTGGCTAGGCAGATCAATATTTGGCTCACCTAGTCCCGACCCTTACCTCAACGGCAATTTAGATGAGTTTAGAATCTGGAGCGTAGAGCGTACCCAAACGCAGATAAAGCAAAATATGTTTGGGC
>DASVST010000205.1:0-2679 GCA_036387965.1 Segetibacter sp.
ACCCTCTACCATAAAATCTAATATTGAAAGCCAGGTAACATCGTACCAGGGCAGTGGTATCAGTTTATGGAATATGGCTACTATAATGACGAAGTGCGGTAAAATTGAGCAGTCTTGTATAGATAAATACAACAACAGCGATAGTGCCTTCAGTTCCACCATGTGCGAAGGGGATCTTAATATGTCGTGGAAAACCTTCAGGCAGTTATACCTCGAAATAAAAAGAAACGAAATTTACGCCCGGGTAAATGGTATGTCACCCGGCTCTTCCGATTTAATGAACCTCGGGTATACACCACACTTCAATAATGCCACTAATGCTTTAACCCAAAGCGGACTTACTTTTTTTAATACTGCCAATGGTTCAGCCCAGGAAGAAGCCGCTGCAAAAGATGCGGCAGCAGAATCATACGCTTCCAATTGCAGCACCTATGCAAAATTATGGATTCAGCAACTTGCACCCTGCAACTACAATAACAACGATTTGACTAATGAAATTCTTCCAAAACTTATTGCTGTTTGTATTAAAGGTTCAGACAAAAATCATCCTTATGGCTCAAGTTCTGTTAATCCGGATAGTGCGTCTATCTCTGCGTTCGATAGTTTTGAAGAAGTATTAAATGACTATAACAGCAGGCATGGTATCACAAACTCTTATACTTGCAGCCCTGAACTCATCAATGCGCCGAAGCCTTACAATCAACAGGTGATCTACGGTAATAAACCTGTTTGGGACCGCCCGGATAGCTGTGAATGCACTACTATAAATTCTCTTTATGCCCAATACAAATCTACTGGTTCAGCATACACATCCTTCTCTGCCTTTCTTAAAAAAACCAGGAACACAAATATGACTGATGCTGACCTTGATAAATTAAGAAGCCTTTGTAATACAACTACTGCATGTAACTTTCTTGCTCAACCTATATACCTTCCTCCTGCTTTACAATGCTATAGCGGAGATATTTGTATTACGTGCGAGCAGGCGGACGATCATTATAAAGCATTCAAATTGAAGTATCCTTCAGTTACACCAACCATTAATGAGCCCGATTCTATCCAGCGGAAAAAGAACGAACTATTTGCCTTGTATATGAACAACAGGCTTGGATTTGGTAAGCAGGCATGGCAATACCTGGAGTTCATGGACAGTTGCGGCAAGTCAGGATTTTCTGCAACTTGCGCATCGTGGGATTCGCTATTAAGTAATTTTAAATATGCATATGCAAATAATAAAACACCAACCTCACCAGTATATGATACCCATGGCTGTGACAGCTCTGTATGGAAGTATCCACATACTGATCAGAGATGGGTGCCGTTAAGTGATTTATTATACAATGGCGTTTTCAGACCAAACCCTGCAAGAACCAGTTTCCAGGACTGTATACATTTTACTGATTCTATTTGCGTAGACACTACTTTCACCATTGAAACAAAAGTCAAACAACCCAGAAGTGGTCCTACGTTTACTGGTTATGGTTCGGCTTATGGCTTCTGGATGACAATGATATCTGATATTGAAGGTGCATCTTTCAATTTGCACTACGTCAATCCAAGTGATCCATTTGCAACGATGACGATAAGCAACCTCACTTACCCGGGGGTGTCGACTGTTTCTTTTCCCCTTCCGACCGATTTTAATAATTTCCGAAATTTAAAGATAGAAGTCACCAATGATAAGTACAGGGTGTATTTTGATGGGCAGTATGTCGGTCAGGCACCTCATTTGCCAATAAAAAAATTCAAGGAGTTTTATTTTCAACCATTAGCTAACAGCTTTGAAGCAGATTGGCTTCATATTTCTGACAACCTTGGTAATCTGATATTGAAAGAAGAATTTAATAATTGCACAAGTATGGCTCATTTTTCAGGTGATGCCTGTAAGCAACCATGCGATAGCGCTTTCACTACTTTCTATAATGCGCGCTTCGGAACGCAGCTCACTTACAGTGAAATAAAAAACCTTCATGAGGACCAGTGTAAAAACACCTGTCTCAATGCATGTGTAAGCTGCACTTCTACACCGGTTACTGCCGTCTTTCCTGAGAAATGTATTACTTGTGATGGTTTACAGAAACTAGTTGATGAGTATTTTGATACATTAGTAATTAGAAAATCTATAACTGCTGGTAGTGAATCTGCTATGATCGACTTTATGTTAGAACGTTTGCAAAGAGACAGTTTTAACTTTAATTATCAGCAGGTACTTGGGGCTTTACAAAGTTGCAACAATAGCTGGAAAAAGAATGTTGCTTATAAATACCAGGGTGATGGTTTTCTACGATACTACCCAGTTGGTAAAGAACCGGGCAATAGCAGCAAACCAAACTTTACTGTCGAAGCATGGATTTATCCTAAATCCCAGGATTCAGAGATTCAATATGTTGTTCAAGGCTTGAGTAACAATATCTGGAACGAGGGCTGGCAGGCTGCGACTAATGTAGGCGGATATAGAATATACCTACAGAATGGCAAGCTTTATTTTCATGTTATGCAGGGAAAAAATGGCTCAAATGCCTATAATGGAGGAAGTGCGGGCATTAATACCACTAGTGCTTTAACACTGAACAAGTGGCACCATATTGTAGTAGAAAGAGTAGGTAATTATGCTAATGATTTCAAAATCTTTGTTGATGGAATACTACAGCAAAAAGAATTAGCTCCATACACATATCT
>DASVST010000206.1:0-6760 GCA_036387965.1 Segetibacter sp.
GGTTTTTGTAAATTTCTGCAGCTTCTTTTATGTAATAACTAAATCCGGCACCTTGCATGATATTGAAGATTTCTGTTAATTCATTGTTTTGGGAAAAGTCCCCATGATATTCAAGGAAGACATTTTCAACATTTGACAGGCTGTCTTTCAAATCTTTTATCACTGTATATTCAGCTCCTTCTATATCAATCTTCAAAAAGTGAATTTTGTTGTTTAATAAAGATGCAAGTTTTATTGCTTTCACTTTTCTTGTATCACCTGTACCACTCAATTCAATTCTGCTCCCCATTGTTCCGTCGTTCGAAAAATGCAATTCTGAATCTGCAATCCATACTGCTTCTTTTCTTGCATCCACATTTTGAAGTTTGAAAGAAGCAATGTTTTTCTTCAGTAGTTCAAAATTGTTTTCATCAGGTTCGAAGGCAATAACATGGGCATCAGGATACTGTTCTTTTAAGTAGATTATTCCAAGTCCAATGTTCGCTCCACAATCAATAATCAATGCTTTTGGTGGAAGTTCTATCCTGTAAATTTCCTCTATGAATATTTCACGTAATGTGTGTAATAATTCAATTGGATGTGAATAATGGATGTTATTCTTTTTATACCTATAAATCTTTTCTCGTTTTGGAGAAGCGTGCTTTAAATACTTTGTTTTAAACCAGGTTAAGTCTGCTTTCTTGTCAGCATTGTTGAAAGTAGCTGTAAGCTTTTTATAAGCTCCTGTAAGAATGTTTGTAACAAATAATTTACTTTGCATGCACTTGAAAAATTAGTGCAAAATACGCTTTTGGTATAGCAATTACATTTCACTCCCTTTATGATCTCTATTATAGTTTGCTCCATTCATTCTGATTACCTGTCGGACTTAAAAAAAAATATCGATGAAAATATCGGTGTTGAGCATGAATGGTTGATTTGGGATAATAGAATGGCTAAACTGGGATTATGTAAAGTGTACAATATGATGGCGGAAAAATCTCAATACCCATATTTGTGTTTTATTCATGAAGATGTTTTAATAAATAAAAAAAAATGGGGATCCTTATTGATTAAAATAGCAGATGAAAAATCTGCAGAATTAATTGGAGTAGCAGGAGGAAAATATAAAAGTGAAATGTTTTCTGGCTGGTATTCTGGTGGTAAAGAACTTGATTATTTTTCTGTTATACATCGAAAAGATGGGAACGAGGAATTAATGCATGGACCTGAACACTGGGAAGATAATGAAGTTGAAGTTGCAACAATTGATGGGGTATTCATGTTTAGCACTAAGCTAATATGGCAGAAAATTAAATTTAATGAAGAGCTTCTAAAAGGCTTTCATTATTACGACATTGATTTTTCGTTGCGAGTAGCACAACATGGAAAGGTTTTAGTAACTAAGCAATTAAACCTCGTCCATTTTTCAACAGGAGGTGATTTTGGAGATAGTTGGGTTCGACAAACTATTGGATGGCACAAGGAAATGAAGGAAACGCTTCCGTTTTCTATTGCTGAAAATGTCGAAGGAGACATTGATTTAAAAGTCGCAAAATACTGGCTTGATTGGCTTAAGAATATGCAGATAACCTGGAGTAATAAATTTGCCTGGATTGAGTTACAAGGATTACATAAACACCCATCCTTATGGTATAGTATCTTAAAGTTCCTGTTGTATAAACCTCTTCATATTCGGCCATTGCACTTATTCTTCAAAAATAAGCTTACTACTTCATAATGAATATTGAACAAGTAGAAATATCCATATGTATACCCGCTTACAAGAATACAGTCTTTCTAGATCGTTTGCTTAACTCAATAGCAGATCAAACATTTAAAAACTATGAAGTTGTTGTAACCGATGATAGTCCCGATGATACAGTAGAACGATACATTTCTTCGTTTACTAAACTTGCACATATAAAGTACTTTAGAAATAATCCTGCTCTGGGAACGCCGGAGAATTGGAATGAGGGAATTAGAAGGGCAACAGGTAAGTGGATAAAAATTATGCATGATGATGATTGGTTTGCCACACCGTCCGCTTTACAGGAATTTCATGATGCAGCAGTAGCTAATCCTGAGTGTCCCTTTCTCTTTAGTGCTTTTCAAAATGTGATGCTTGATTCAGGGCAAGTAAACATTGTGAAATGTAACCGGCTCGATCTCATAATGTTGAAGTGGAGCCCATTGCACCTCTTTAAAAGAGTTTATGTAGGTAACCCAAGTTGTACATTTATAAGAAGAGATGTCAACGAGCTTTACGACAGCAGATTCAAGTTTGTAGTTGACTTTGAGTTTTACATAAGGCTGATCAGAAAGTTTAATTCTTATGGTTATTTAGATAAGGTGCTTATAAATGTTGGTTTCAATGATGAGCAAGTGACGAAATATACATTTCTTGTACCTGAGGTTCAGATTCCTGAAAACTTACTATTGCTCAATAAGCTTAAACCTTCAATCCTAAGAAATATTTTTGTTTATGATTACTACTGGCGCATGTTTCGAAATCTTAAAATAAGACAAGTGCAAGAGGTTAAAAAGTTTCATGGGGAAGAAATAAATCCGCTCATACATCAGATGCTTGATTTTCAGGGGAGAACTCCTTCTTCCTTATTACAAATAGGACTATCTTCAAAAACAGTCATGTTTGTAAGCTACCTTAGGAGTTTATTTATTTCAGCCTAAAGTCTTTATATTTTTTTTATTCTTGAGCTTGAACAAAAATCTTCCGAAGTTCGTTTTCATTGCAAAAGCTAAAAGCCTTTGCCTAAATTGCCATAGTTGAAGCTTGAAGCTGTTGCCAACGTTTTTATTATAAATCTCTCTCACTTCAGCCAATCCTTTTTTAAACTGTACGTCACTGGCTCCGCCTGGTGAAAAGTAAACAAGAGGCTCGGGTATAAACTGAAACCTTTCGTTTCTGATCCGCACCAGGAAATCATAATCCATAGCTATTTTGTAATGCTCGTTAAACAACCCATACGTATCATATAATTTCTTTCTAACAAACATCGTTGGATGTGCTACAGTTCTCATGCCTTTCCAAAGCAGGTTTTTGTCAAAGGTTGCTCCACTGACCACATCTACATTCCCCCGGTTTTGAACATATTTGCTGTGCGTCCACATCAGGTTGGGATTGTTTCCAAAGGCATTCTTTACAATAGCTATAGCATTGGGAGTGTAATATTTATCACCCGAATGCAAAAGATGAATGATGGTAGAAGAACTGCGGCGAATGCCTTTGTTGATGGCATCAGAAATACCTTTATCTGGTTCATGCACCCATTTGCGAAAAGAAGGTTGTACATTTCTTGACAACCATTCATTGATGTCTTCGGTAGTCGATCCATCAACTATTAAATGTTCATCAGGAAGTGATGTTTGTTCGTCTATAGATTTACACGTTTCGATTAGCTCTGTTAGATTATTGAAACAAATAGTTATGACTGAAACTGTATCATTCTTTATCATTCTATTTGTGCACGCCTGTTTTATGGCTTACTTCATTTTTCCCCTTTCTCCACTCCATAAAAACAGCACCTGCCAGCAGCAGTAATAGGATAGTAGAAAAAACGTTAGTCAAAGTTTTACCTGTGTAATAACCCTGCGGCTCAAATCTAAATTCTATTGCGTGTTTACCTGCTGGTACAGCTAATCCACGCAAGACATAATTTACCTTAACGATAGGAGATTCTTTTCCATCTATGAAAGCCTTCCAACCCTTATCATAATAAACTTCACTGAAGACGGCAAATTGGTTGCCAACTGCATTTGAGGTGTATGAAACTACCTCATTATCATTCTTCACCAATTGAATTGTGGCAGCACTATCAGGTTGTGGTGTAAAGGGTATCGATGATTTAAAAGACTGTTGAACAAGTGCTGTGTCTTTGGTGTTGTAAGTACCTAATAGATTCATTTCTTCACGTGCGTCTTTTACAAACATAATTGAAGATGCAAACCAGCATGGTCCATAAGCAGCTTCATTTTTCTGTGAATTCTGTGTAAGGCCGTTCCCGTCTTTTTGAAGAAAATATTTTGTGTTCAACATGTTGAATACATTCATATTCAGCTGTTGGCTGCTAAGTTTGTTCTCTATCAGGTCTTGATAAATAATCAGTTTAGCCGGATGGTAACCACCAACAGAATTGTAATGGTAGGAAGTCAAATTTTCAGTAAAGGCGTTCCCGCTTAAATTGAAAACCCTAAAGTAAGAGGGATCCGCTAATATAGCGTCGTCAGCAGCAGTTTTTTGAAAGGCCGCTGTATTTTCTTCCTGCTCCTGGTAATTTTCACCGCTAAGATATTTAGAGTCAATAACCATTAAATCTATCAGAACAAATAAAGCTAACCCGGAAATTGCGATAATCGGCGTAATTACTTTTCTCATCAAGAAAAATAAAATAGCTGCTGCAGCTAAAATGAAACCCAAAGATCTCAGGATGTCGCCCATCATTAAAGATTTTCGATCTTCTTTTATACCATCTACAAACGTATTTACATATTCTAACAACTGGGGCTGATTCATATCTCTCACTTGCTTAAGTAAGTCTGTGTCTCTTTTCCCTAAGAAGTCGTAAGAAAAATAAAGAACAAGAAGAAATGCAAACACACTACCTGTTGCAATCAAGCCTTTTTTTAGCCGCGGCATTAAAGACTTTTTATCTTCTGTAGTTATAATAGTATGCAGGCACAGTACAGCTAACAGGGGCAATAACAATTGAGGTATTACCAATATCATAGATGGTGCTCTGAACTTATTGTAGAATGGAAGATATTTATATAGAACAGTATTAAATCCTTCAAAAAAGGAACCCCACGACATCATAACAGTAAGAATGACAGCAGTCAATATCCACCATTTATATTGCCGGTCAACTACAAACATTCCCAGAATAGCCAAAAAGAAAATAATTGCTCCTATATAAGGCGGTCCCGAAGTACCGATACCAGTTTCAATCAACCCTCCCCAATAAAAGTTTAAACTACCTTGCAATTGTTGACTCAGATCCTGTGGCATTGTTTGAAGGGCTTCAATTGCTTTGGATTTATCTTCAGCCATCTCAAGTTTATCACTACTACCACCGAACATCCGGGGGACCAACATTACAAAAGGTTCAGTAAGCCTCATGCTATAACTAAGTGCGTAGTCTTTGTCCAAACCTGTTTTAGAGTCGCCTGGTTTGGCATCAGCTAGGGGCGAAGCTCCGCCTCGTATGGTCTCTTTCTGGTATTCGTAAGTGGAAAACAAAGTAACGGAATTACATAACACTCCAACTAACGCTGCTCCTATTGTAAAGCTTGCTACCAGCCCTATATGTTTCCAGTTTTTATTTTTAATCCATTCTACTGCATAATAGATAGTCATAATAACTAGCGTGAGAAACAGGTAATAGGTAATCTGAAGATGGTTCATAGCTATAAGCGTACAAGCAAACAAGGCTGTGAATGAAGCACCAAGCAGATATTTTCTTCTAAAGATCAACAACACGCTGCCTAACAAAGCAGGCATATAAGCTATCGATGACATTTTTGTATTATGACCTACAGCAATGATAACAGGGTTGTATGTGGCGTATGCGAATGCAAGAGATCCAAGTATAGCTACGTACGGGTTGATCCGTAATACCATGCACAAAAAGTAAAAACAAATACATGCGAGAAAAAAGAAACGAATGGGATCAGGAAGTCCTAAAGTAATAATCCTGTCAAAATAACCAGCAACTGCATTGCCATTTACGCCACCAATTTGAAATGTTGGCATGCCGCTGAATAAGCTGTTTGTCCATAGAGGATAATGTCCGTGCGTCTCTTTATATTTTTCAGATTGCTGAAAGGAGCCCTTCCATTGAGTTACATCGCTTTGTTGCAATACCTTACCTTCAAGTGCGGGCTTACAATAAATAACCGCTACGACTAAAAACAGGGCTATAGCAATTACGTGGGGCAGAATTTTCTTCCAGTCAAACTTCATGTGCTTATTTTATGGCGTAGGCAAAATAATACTATTTTACACGAAATTATTTCATGCGTTTGCTTTTATTTTTAGCCAGGGTAGCTTTTATCTTCAACCTGTTTTTCTTAGCATGTTTAATATTCAGGTATAATGATATTGTTACAGATCAATCGCTTAAAGGCTTTGTGATAGTAGTAGGATGGCTGATTGCACCTGTCATTAATTTTATTTTTGTGTCGATCTTTTTGATTGGGAACTTGGTAAAAAAGATTACTCCAGGTAAACTGCCCGCCTGGTTGATTAGCTTCAATTTCTTTTTAATAATCCTACAAATCCTCATTATCATTTACATATGATTCATAATATCATAAGCGATAAAGCAACAAAGTTATTCATCATCCTCGGTTGCTTTTTTGTAGCAAACGCTTTAATCGCCGAGTTTATGGGCGTTAAAATTTTCTCTCTTGAAAAAACCTTTAACCTTTCGCCTGTTAATTTGGTGTTTTTCGGAAGCAATTACTCCTTCAACCTTACTGCCGGCGTTTTACTTTGGCCGGTTGTTTTTATAATGACGGATATTATTAATGAATACTTTGGTCAGCGTGGTGTCAGGTTCTTGTCTTACATAACAATCGCATTAATTTCTTATGCCTTTCTTATGGTCTTTGTGGCTATTAAAACATCTCCTGCAGATTTCTGGATTGGCACTGGAGCTAAGAATGGAGTACCTGATATGAACGTAGCTTATTCAAACATTTTTGGCCAGGGGTTATGGATTATCATAGGGTCACTTGTTGCTTTTTTAGTCGGGCAGGTTGT
>DASVST010000207.1:0-13159 GCA_036387965.1 Segetibacter sp.
GTAAGAAATAAAGAACACCTGCTTTATAACATTTATAAAATGGGTAGAAATTCAATAGAAGCAGGAAACAGGGATCAATGGTCGCTTTCGCCAAAACGTGTTGAAGAGATTTATGCAGCATATCAAAAAGAACAAAGAGCCGGACGCCCTGATACTGCATCATCCAATAATACAAATTCAAGACCGTCTACAATACCTTCAAAACATTTTAATACGGTTTTTAAAGATCCGATTTTACGTGATCCCCGTGGTTACATTATTCCGGCTAATCAGCCAGACTTTCCAACAGCAGTAAAATTCATGAATTCATTGTTGTTATCAGGTATAAAAATTCATAAAGCAAGCGCAGATTTTACTGTAGAAGGTAAAAATTACCCTGCGGGATCTTATGTTATAAAGTCAAGCCAGGCGTTTCGTCCGCATGTAGTTGATATGTTTGAGCCGCAAGATCATCCAAACGATTTTCAGTATCCCGGCGGACCTCCTATTGCTCCTTACGATGCTGCAGGATGGACACCCGCTTACTCAATGGGCTTTAAATTTGATAGAATTTTAAATGCTTTTGACGGACCATTCCAGGCAATTAACTATGGTGAATTACAATCACCAAAATCAGCCTTACCTTTTACAAATGCATCTGCAGGTTATATTTTAGATTCAAGAACAAACAATTCTTTTATTGTTGTTAATGACCTGCTTCAATCAGGTGCAGAAGTTTACCGCATAAGCAACGCAAACAATAATCCATCAGTTGCACAAGGGTCTTTCTTTATTCCTGCAAATAGTAAAGCAACAACTTTATTAAAAGATGCTGCAACTAATTTAGGGGTTAATGCTATTCCTGCATCAAAGCGCCCTTCTGATATTGTAAAACTTTCACCTCAACGTATTGCGCTTTGGGATACGTATGGTGGCTCTATGCCTTCGGGATGGACGAGATGGATATTGGAACAATTTCATTATCCGTTTAAGGTAATTTATGCTAATGATATCAACGCAGGTGATCTTCGGGATAAGTATGATGTGATACTTTTTGTAAGTGGAGCAATCCCTTCAGTAACCGCAAGAAATCTAGGTGATACTTCGCTTCGCCGAGAGAACATACCAGCGGAATACAGGAATACAATTGGAAGAATTTCTGCTGATACTTCTATACCCCAACTCAAACGTTTTATGGAAGCAGGTGGAAATGTTTTAACCATTGGCTCGAGCACAAACCTTGCTTATCATTTAAAATTACCTGTACGTAATGCGCTTGTCGAAATGCAAAATGGTAAGGAAGTAGCCTTGCCAAGAGAAAAATATTATATACCGGGAAGTATACTTCGTGCCAAAATAGATTCAACGCAAAAAGCAAGTTGGGGTATGGGTTCTGAAGCTGATATTTATTTTGATAACAGTCCTGTTTTTAATGTTGCGCCAGATGCAATTGCAAAGGGAGATGTTACGCCTTTGATATGGTTTGCATCAGAAAAACCATTGCGCAGTGGCTGGGCGTGGGGACAGGAATATTTGCAGGGTGGGGTTACAGCTTTTTCAGCACCAGTAGGTAAAGGGAAGCTTTTTGCTTTCGGTCCTGAAATAGCTTTTCGCTCTCAAACACATGGTACGTTTAAACTTTTATTCAACCAGTTGTATTCTGATAAAAAGTAATTATCAAATCTAGACGAAACATAAATGCCCTCTGATAACGAGGGCATTTTTTATTAGGAGGACAATTGGAGCTATTTTTTTATCTCCCTTATTCTATATTCCTGAATGAGCGGAGGATTTTCAGGAGTAAGTGTAAAAAAGATTTCAATATCCTTCTTCTCACCTTCCATTACAAATCTGCCCCGCAAATTATTTTCAGCAACCATATCTTTTACGCGTATTATTTTACCTGCATTTGCGAAGATGTTAGATGCTTGCTTTTTTAATGAGTCGATCGGGTAATCAGGGAAGAAGTTCTCCGCGAAGATGCCGCTCTTTTCTGCATTGTTCCAGTTTGGTAATAGTTTCACCAACTCATTTTTGCGTTGGTTAAGAATTGGTGATGCGGGCACCTGCCTTTGCTTTAATTGTGCCAATGCGATGATGGTGTCGAGCACTCTTAAATTTACTCCACCAGTTCCGGCATAAGTAAGGTTTGCAAAACTTACTACACCAATTCCGTAATCCTGCAACATGCGCCACTCACTTCCAAAGCCGGGTAATCCACCGCTGTGTCCTACCCATCTTCTTCCTTCACAATCGGTTACCCACCGCAGACCGTAACCATATGCTGAAGTAGTTGCACAAGAGCGTCCATTTGGATATCTAAATTGCGTATTTAATCCGCTAAACATCCATGGCTGCTGCATTTCGCGCAGTGAACTTCTTTTTAAGACATTGCTTTCGGTGGCACTTTGAGGTGGCCATGCAGACATGTGCAATGTCATGTATTTACTAAAATCTTCAATGGTCGTCATCAATCCGCCCATTGCACCGTACGAGCCATCATGCAATAATTCTTCTTCTCTCCATTGTTGATTTATCCAACGGTAGCCATGAGCCAATTGTTTTGCCGGTACGTTGGTATACTCCCAGTATGTATCGTTCATACCGAGGGGCTTTAATATATTTTGTGTGATGTATTGTTGGTATTGTTTACCGGAAACATTAGTGATAATTCGACCGAGTAATGCAAAAGCAAGGTTGCTATATTCATATGCTACACCAGGAACAGTCGACAAGTAAACACCATTTTCAATCAGTTGCATCAGCTCTTTATCTGTATCTGAAAGCTGCCTGTCACCCCATGGATTATCTTCCGGAAAACCGGCTGAATGAGTCAACAGATTACGTACAGTAATTGGTACTGCATCAGTAGCCAGATACTTTACTTTTTTAAGTTGAGGAATATACTTCGAAGCAGGATCATCAAGGTTCAAACGACCTTCATCACGCAACTTAACAATAGCCATAGCTGTAAAGCTTTTCGACATTGATGCGATACGAAAAACAGATTTATCTGAAACCTGAGTCTTCTTATCAGTATCAGTATAACCAACATTGCCTGAGTAGATCAGTTGACCGTCTACAACTAAACCAAAGGCAAACGCAGGAAAATGATTTTTCTCAGCATGCTCCTTATAGATTTTTTCAATAGCAGGAATGGCAGCTTTTATTTTATCGAGGCGGTTCGCATCAGCAAAATAGGCTGATTGAGATTCTGCAGAAGATTTACTGTTTTGTGCATGGGTAAAAAATGCAACGGCAAGGAGATAGAGGAAGCATATGGCTTTAGTCATGCCCCAATTTACTATTACTCCTTAATACTGCAATAGCTTTTGTACATAATCATCCAACCTGCCTTTTGCCATAAATTGTTTTTCTAATTCAATGTTGAAGGGAATAGGCGTATCAAGAGAAGCGCAACGCATTACCGGGGCATCAAGTAGTTTAAAACAGTGTTCGCTTATCCACGCACTTATTTCTCCACCAATGCCACCAATTAATGTGTCTTCATGAAGAAGTATAACTTTCCCTGTTCTTTCGACGGAAGATCTTATTGCATCATAATCTAATGGTAACAATGTTCTAAGATCAAGAATGTCTATTGTAGTTTCAGGATGGTGTGCTGCATATTCTACAGCCCAATGAACTCCTGCTCCATAAGTAATAATACTGATGTCATTACCTTGCTGCACTTGTCTTGCTTTACCTATTTCAACTTCAAAGTATTCAGAAGAAACATTACCGGATATACTCCTGTACAAAGCCTTGTGCTCAAAATACATGACAGGATTGGGATCGTTGATAGCGGCAATTAGTAATCCCTTTGCATCTTCGGGTGTTGATGGATAAACCACTTTTAACCCCGGTGTATGTACAAACCATGCTTCGTTACTTTGGCTATGAAATGGCCCCGCACCAACGCCTCCGCCTGTTGGCATTCTTATTACAACATCAGCATTTTGCCCCCAGCGATAATGTAGTTTAGCAAGGTTATTAATTATCTGGTTAAAGCCAACAGTTACAAAGTCTGCAAATTGCATTTCCATTACACTCTTAAAACTTTCGAGGCTTAAACCTAAGGCTGAACCTACAATAGCACTCTCGCACAAAGGCGTATTGCGAACCCGCTCTTTACCAAACTCCTCAACAAAGCCTTCGGTTATCTTAAATGCACCTCCGTATTCAGCTATATCCTGTCCCATTAAAATGAGGTTGGGGTGTTGCACCATCGATTGATGAAGAGCTTCTTTTATTCCATCAATAAAACGAAGTTGTCTTGTCTCCTCATGTTGCACCTGTTCTTTTACCTGTGGCTTTGCAATTGATGTTTTGTCATAGGAAGCAGGTGCATACACATCATCCAATTCTTTCTCAAGTACTGGAACAATTGAATCTGCCTCAAATCCTTTTTTTAATTCTTCTTCGATATAATCTTTGAGGTCTTTTTTTATAGATGCGACCTGTTGTTCAGACAATGCATTTTCCCTCAATAAAAAATCTTCATAGTTCTTTATAGGGTCCTTGACCAGCCATTCTTCAAACAGTTCTTTCGGAACATACTTTACTCCACTTGCTTCTTCATGACCTCTCATTCGAAATGTCATACACTCAACCAGGTAGGGCTTTTGGTTTTTGATGCAATAATCTCTTATGCCCTTCATGGTATCATAAACCTCAAGAATATTATTGCCATTTATACGTACACCTTCCATTCCATACCCGATTGCTTTATCAACCAACCGCTCCGATCTATATTGTTCTTTTACCGGTGTACTTAAGCCATAGCCATTGTTCTCAATGATGAAAATGACAGGTAAATCCCAAACTGCAGCAACATTCAATGCCTCATGGAAATCTCCTTCACTTGTACCACCATCACCAGTAAAAGCTATAGAGACCTTATTTTCTTTTCTTAATTTATAAGCAAGCGCAACACCGTCGGCTATAGCTAATTGCGGACCAAGATGTGAAATCATTCCACAGATATGATGCTCCTTCGATCCGAAATGAAAGCTTCTTTCTCTTCCCTTGCTAAACCCTTCTTCGTTTCCCTGCCACTGCATAAATAATTTATGTAAGGGCATTTGCCTTGTAGTAAAAACACCAAGGTTTCTATGCAAGGGCATGATCCACTCATCGCTTTGTAAGGCAAGCGTTGCTCCTACTGAGATAGCTTCCTGCCCAATGCCACTAAACCACTTGCTTATCTTTCCTTGTCGTAACAATACAAGCATCTTCTCCTCTATCATCCGGGGAAGCAAGAGTGACCTATATATATGGATGAGTTCTTCGTTTGTTAAACGCTTTCTATCAAACTGCATAAAAATGTATTAATCTTTTCCGCCAAAAAGTGCATCAAGAATCCATGCAACTACAGATACTATCAGGCTGAAAAGAAGTGCATCCCACCAGCTGTCTACCTTAAAACCGGGAACGAGGTAATCTGCAAGTTTTATTATAATTACATTGATGATCAAAAGAAATAAACCTAATGTAACTACAGTAATTGGGAGGGTAAAAAAAACAAGAATTGGTCGTAAAAAAGTATTTAAGAGCGCAAGTACTAATGCTACAATTACAGTTGTCTGTACGGTGTCTATATGTACCCCATCAAGAAAATAGGATGCTAAAAAAACTGCAACAGCAGTAACTAAGATCTTAATTACAAAGCCCATAGTCTAAAATTTGAAGAACAAATGTAGCAGAGTTTTTATTTATATCCTTATCAGGCAAGCCGGCAAGCTTCTCTTTATATTTTACAGAATGATTTGAATGACATTTTTTATTTTCAATGTCTGAAAATTCTGTTATGCAAACACGCCGCACCTTTATCAAAGACATCTCTGCCGCTTCTGCTGCCGTTGCTGTTTCAAATTCCTCGTTCGCACGATTTATTTCTCCTGCAGAGAGAGTTAGGATTGGCATTATTGGAACAGGACTAAGAGGGCAAGGTCACATTAATTTATTACTGCGCCGAAATGATACTGATATAGTTGCTATCTGTGATGTTGACAATGGTATGTTGGATTCTGCAAAAAATTCCTTTACGAAAGCAGGGAAAAAGATGCCTGCAATTTTCTCCGGTGATAAACATGCTTACCGTAAACTTCTTGATCAAAAAAACATAGATGGAGTAGTTATTGCAACGCCATGGGAATTGCACTCACCTATGATTTTAGACAGCATAAAAGCGGGCATAAAATATATAGGCACAGAAGTTATCCTGGGTATTACCCTACAGGATCATTGGGACGTAGTAAAAGCCGCTGAAAATGCAAACGCACAGGTCATGATGCTGGAGAATGTTTGTTACCGCAGAGATGTGATGGCGGTTATGAATATGGTAAGACAAAATGTATTTGGTGAATTAATACACATGCAGGGTGGTTATCAACATGATTTGCGTGGCGTAAAATTTAATGATGGAATAACGCCTTATAACAGCGGAGCAGAGTTTGGTGAAAAAGGCTTTTCTGAAGCAAGATGGCGAACAAATCATTCTGTTCATCGCAATGGCGATTTATATCCAACACATGGGATCGGACCATTAGCAATGATGTCAAACATCAACAGGGGCAATCGTTTTGTTTCTTTATCGTCTTTTGATAGCAAGGCACGTGGGCTTCATGAATATGTTGAGAAGAAAGGTGGAAAAGAACATCCAAATGCAAAAGTGAATTTTAAGTTGGGTGATGTAGTCACTACGCATATTAAATGCTCTAATGGAGAAACTATTTTATTACAACACGACACTAATTTGCCACGCCCTTATTCATTAGGATTTAGGGTTCAAGGAACAAATGGGCTTTGGATGGATGTAAATAAAAGTGTGTATGTAGAAGGAGTAAGTAAACCCCACCAGTGGGATGAAGCAAAACAATGGCTTGATAAATATGACCATCCATTATGGAAGAGATGGAGCGGCGATGCAGAAGGTGCAGGCCATGGCGGAATGGATTTCTTTGTTCTTCATGCATTTATTGAAAGTATCAAACGAAAAGTGCCAACACCACAAGATGTTTATGATGCTGCAGCCTGGAGTGCTATCACACCTTTGTCTGAAAGATCAATTGAACTGGGGAACGAAACAGTCGAGTTTCCGGATTTTACTTCAGGCAATTGGATGCATAGAAAAAATGATTTTGCTGCAACGGATGAATACTGATTATGAAAAATATTTTGCAGGGTTTTGGTTTGTCCGGTGAAAGTATAGTGGTGCCTATAAAGCAGGGTTTAATTCATAATACCTTTCGCGCCACTGATGATACATACGATATTTTACTTCAAAAGATAAATGACCATATATTTAAAAACGTGCTTGCTTTACAGCAGAACTATCTTACTATCTACAATCATTTTCAACAAAAAACGAGCGCTTTTAAATTACCTGAACTTATAACAACAAAGAATCAAGAATTGCTTTTGCAAAAGGATGATGGAGAGATTTGGCGTGCCTTCTCTTTTATTTCTAATAGTTTCACTTATGAGTCTATTACAGATACACAACAAGCTTTTGAAGCAGCACAGTGTTATGGAAAACTAACTGCCCAGCTTACTGATCTTCCGTTTTCAGCAATTGAAAAAACAATTCCACACTTTCATGACATTTCCTATCGTTTTAATGAGTTTACAGAAGCATTAGGCAAGGCAAATAACAGTAATAAAATTCTTGCTTCAAATCAAATTGAAACAATTATTCAATATAGTTTCATCACTGATTTTTATCAATTCATAACTTATCAACCACACTTGTTTAGGCAATATATTTTACATCACGATTGCAAAATATCAAACATACTTTTTGATAAAAAAACGAATGAAATTATTTGTCCTGTTGATCTCGATACTACAATGTCCGGCTACTTTTTTTCCGACCTGGGAGATATGATAAGAAGTGTAGGAAATAACCTGCCGGAAGACAGCAAAGACTTGGAGCAAATGAAAGTTAATAAGGAAATCATTGAAGCTGTGGAAAAAGGATATTCATCGGCCATGGCCACGTACTTAACTCCTGATGAAAACAAGTGGCTTCCATATTCAGGGCACATACTTACTTATATGCAGGCTCTGCGCTTTCTTACTGATTTTCTAAATGGAAGTATCTATTATAAAATAAATTACCCCTTGCACAATCTTGACCGCACAAACAATCAATTAAGGTTTTTACAATTGCTGATGGAGTGGAGGGAGTGGCCGCTACAAGATACTTAGAAACGCTTGGTTCTATACAACGAGCAGTTCATAAAATTCTTCCGGCTGCAAATACTTTTCAGCCAAGTCTTTAAGTTCTTCAGCTCTTATAGTTTTGATGGTGTTGATAGCCTTGTAGAAATAATCTTCAGTCAACCCATTTAAAATATAGTTCTTCCATCTTCCTATAATCTGAAACGGTCCGTCAAGATCGCCAAGAATCATTCCCATCATGTAGTTTTGTACAAGCAACAACTCTTCAGCATCAACCAGCTCCTCACGTAATTCTTTCATTTCCTTGTACACCTCTTTTACTGTTGCTTCGCAGACATCACGGCCTGCTTCTGTACTTACCATCCATGCACTTGCCTGAACATGATTTTGGAAGTAGCTATGAATTCCATAGGTATAACCTTTGTCTTCCCTGATGTTACCCATAAGCCGGGAACCAAAAAAGCCGCCGAATATATTATTAAGAACCTGTGTTTTTATGAAGTCGGGATGATGACGGTTTGGAAAAGGACGTGCGATTCGAATTGCACATTGTACCCCATTCTTATCGTTGATGATGTTATACTTTTTTTCGGGTGCAGCTATTATGTTATGCTGCTTTTCTTCTATTGTTTGATTAATTGGAAGGTGCCCAAAAACATTATTTAGTTGTTGAATAATATCAGGAGAAAGCTTTCCTGCTGCAAAAATGATGCACTTGCCATTACGATAATACTTATCATAAAAGTCAACAAGCTGCTGCCTGTTTAAGGCATCATAATCGTTAGTGTTGGTATATTTTCCATATGGATGATCAATGCCATAAAGATATTCATCTATCAACCTGTTGGCTACGAAATCACACTTCTTTAGGCTAACTTCTAATCGTTGCTTTTGATTTTGTTTGTAAATAGATAACTCTTCTTCAGGAAATGTAGCATCAGTAATCAGTTCTGCAATAACTGGCAGCACTTCATTTAAATGTTTGTTTAAACAATGAAGATTTATGGAAGCTGTTTCGTTATAGCAGCTTCGGTTGAGGTAAGCACCAAAATATTCGAAGTGCTCGTTTATTTCGAAAGCGGTTTTCTTGCTTGTGCCATTTTTTATTAGATGGTTTGCAGTTGCTGCAACTATGTTTTGATCTTCATATGAATTCCCTGCAAAAAAAACCAGCTCAACCATTGTTACTTCCTGTGCACCGGCGTTTATCGTGTAAACAGGTACACCATTATCCAATGTAAAATATTCGTAAGGCGGAAGCTTAAGATTAAAATCTACAGCATCTTTTATGGGTGGCGCAATACTTCTTTCTAACATATTTATTGATTAACCCTTGCTGAAATAATGCATGGTATTACTGTTCTGGTTGTCGAAGATCTCTCCTGCAGTTTCTTTGATGTCGTGTATTGATACTTCTTTGTACCTGCTCAATTCGGTGTTCATCATTTGAGCATCGCCAAGCAACTCATAAGTAGCAAGACTGTTTGCCCTGTTCATGATAGACATATCTTCAAATGCAATCATGCTCTCTGTCTTATTTTTCACTTTTTGTAGTTCGGCATCGCTTACTACTTCAGTTTTAATTTTATTTACTTCTTCCTGAACTGCTTTTTCTGCATCTTCCATTTTAATGCCTTTTACCAGCTTGCCTTCTATAGCAAGCAAACCAGCATCAATGCTTCCAAAATGATAGCAATCTATACTGCTAAATAACTGCTTCTCTTTTACCAATGCCTGGTATAGCCTGGAAGATCCACCACCACTTAAAATGTCTGTAATAAGATCGGCAACATAATACCCCTTGCTCAAACGTGAAGCTATGTGCCATGTTTTATAAAATGCATCTAATGGTACATCGGCTTCAACTTGTAAACATCCGGGTTCAGTTTGTATAGGTTCCTGTGGCAGGTTACGGATGTATTTTTCACCCATTTCTATAGGGCCAAACCATTTCTCGGAAAGCCTTTTTACTTCATCCAATTGTACATGACCCGTAACCACCAATATTGCATTAGCCGGACGATAGTGCTTAAAGAAAAATTCCTTTACATCATTCAATTGCACATTCTCTACATGACTCAACTCTTTACCAATCGTCATCCACCTGTATGGATGTTGCTTGTAGGAAAGCGCCCTCATTTTATGCCAGGCATCTCCGTATGGCTTGTTTATATAATGCTCTTTAAACTCTTCGCAAACAACTTTACGCTGCACCTCAAGGCTCTTTTCATCAAATGCAAGACTTAACATTCTATCACTCTCTAACCAGAAAGCAGTTTCAAGATTTTCTGCCGGTAGCTGAATATAATAATTCGTTAGGTCGTTGGTTGTATAAGCATTATTCTCACCCCCAGCCATCTGTAGTGGATCATCGTATTCAGGTATGTTTATGCTTCCACCAAACATCAGGTGCTCGAACAAATGAGCGAAACCTGTTTTCTCTGGGTTTTCATCTCTTGCACCAACATCATACATTACATTTACCACTGCCATTGGTGTGCTGTGATCTTCATGCACAATAACCCGTAACCCATTATCTAAAACAAAACGATCGTAGTGTATCATAATTTAAGAGGTGCAAAATTAGCTTATTTATGCAGCATCGTTTCCTAAATTATGTGTGAAAACAAGAGTTGTTATAAAATGCTTCTAACGTTCAACGTCAAAAAAACCAGTTTACCATCCCGCATAACTAATATCTTGAGTTTAGCACCTGCATTTTGAAGCAAGGCCTTATATGCTTGTATGTTTTGCGAAAAATCTTTTCCTATAGCATAAATAACATCTCCTGATTTAAAGCCTGCCTTTTCACCCGGAGAATCTTTTATCACATCTTCTACAGTGACTTCACCATCTATTAAAAAAATACCAAGACCGGTATACGCGTAATCAAATGGCTCGGCAAACCTCTTGTTGGGCAGTAAATGAATTTCTTTTTCCGGGTAGTTAAATACGGTATTAAAACGTCTAAAAATATCATTGCCGACTAACCCGCCAAGTTGTGGATACGACGTAGCATTAAAATCATCCTCAAAAATATAAGTGGGAACTTTTCTAAAACGATAAGGTCCTACCTTAAATTCTTTAACTGTTGTTATCCTCATTTGCTTTTTCCCACCCAAACCTTCAGCTTGTGTAACTGTAATTTTCTTCTTCTTTTTTAAAAAGCTGCTATCTCTTATAAAATCTTCAGAAAACAAAAGTGCTAAACCCGCACCTGAGTCGAAATAAAATCGGCTGAAAACATCTAATCCATCTGAAACTTTTCCCCCAATAATTGGTATGGCATTAATGGGTGGCTTTAATAAAAAGCCTCCCCGGGGGTATTTGATAACACCCGGCTCCCAAACCTCCATATTAAAATTTTCATAGTCCATCTTTACGATATACCTGCTCAAAAAGCTATAGCCAATAATACCATCTATTTTCACTCCATATACACTGGTTAAAATAGAATAATCGTTAATGTGAAAGTTTAAGCTGTCTACCACTAAGCCCGGCAACCTTAGTTTTTGCCCAATTACAAAACTTACATTTTTTATTCCCGCAATACCTCTAATTGTTCTGTCGCTAGCTGTAACTTCTAAATTAAAATACTCAACTGTTAATGAATCGAGTGAGATACCACCACTACCGGTATCTAAAATAAAATTCAGGGTATCGGAGAAATCTCCAAGCTTAGCTTCAATAATTACAATACCTCCTGTAAGTTGCGTGAAGGGAAATTTGGTTATGCGCTTTGCAAGAGGCGGAACAAATTGCTCCTGCGCCAATGTTGTTAAGTTGCTTACTAATCCCAAATACAAAAAAATAAGCACCACTTTTATGTAGCCGGCATTTGAATTTCTATTGCGCTTCTGTTGTGTCACTCACTTCAGGTTTTTGTTCTTTATTCAGCTTTTTTCTTGTTATCAATTGTTAATATACAATAAGACATTCAAACACATACAATTGATGCAGGTTGTTGACGTATTTTTGCAATCTTAATATAAGGCATGCAGTTAAAGGACTTGTATAAAAAAGCTCTGAACTTTGAGTTTTTAAGCGTGGAAGAAGGCGTATTCTTATTTGAGAATGCACCTATGGCAGAACTCATGAATGTTGCAAATGACTTGCGCATCAAACAAGTTCCTCATAACAAAGTTACCTGGATAATTGACCGCAATATGAACACAACAAATGTTTGTATTGCCAATTGCAAGTTCTGCAACTTCTATCGAATTCCAGGTCATGAAGAAGCATATATTACAGACATTGAAACTTACAAAAGAAAGATAGAAGAAACATTTAGATACGGCGGCGAGCAGTTATTGTTGCAAGGCGGACATCATCCCGGACTTGGCTTGCACTACTATGTTGACCTGTTTAAACAACTAAAGGAATTATACCCCAACCTTAAACTTCATGCACTAGGGCCCCCTGAAGTTGCTCATATAACAAAGCTTGAAAAAAGCACACATTATGCAGTGTTGAAGGCCTTAAAAGAAGCGGGCATGGATAGCCTACCCGGACCGGGAGCAGAAATATTGGTAGATAGAGTTCGCCGCTTAATAAGCAAAGGAAAGTGCGGCTCGCAGGAATGGCTTGATGTAATGCATGAAGCCCACAAGTTAAACATTACCACCAGTGCCACCATGATGTTCGGGCATGTAGAAACAGTACAGGAACGGTTTGAACATTTGGTTAAGCTAAGAGAAGTTCAGGCAAAAAAACCTGCTAACGCAAAAGGTTTTATTGCTTTTATTCCATGGACGTTCCAGGACGTTGATACCTTGTTGACTCGCATACGAGGTGTACAAAATCTTACAACAGCTGACGAATACATTCGCATGATTGCGATGAGCCGCATAATGTTACCTAATGTAAAAAATATTCAGGCAAGCTGGCTTACCGTAGGCAAGCAAGTGGCACAAATATGTTTACACGCAGGGGCTAATGATTTCGGAAGTATAATGATCGAGGAGAATGTTGTAAGTGCTGCAGGTGCCCCGCATCG
>DASVST010000208.1:0-5220 GCA_036387965.1 Segetibacter sp.
GTACCGATAGCAAAGAATGCAAGCTATGCACAGCATATGAAGGACTATATGCTTAAGCAAAGTGCTGGTAAAGTAGCTAAGTTGGGCATTAGTGTTGCGGGTAAAACAGGTACACCCGAGCGTATATGGAAAGGGGAAAGAATAAACGACGGATGGTATGTATTTTTTGCCCCAAAAGCGAATGGGCCTGGGCATATTGTGGCGTGTGTGCGTTTAGAAGCTGCAAAGGGCTCAAGTGAAGCAGTAAGACTAGCAGGGATGTATGTAATACCGGAATTAAGAAAGCGCGGATACATAAAGGGCTTTGGTACTGACAGTACCTCGTTGCAAGCGCCACTTGATATGCCTGTTGCTGTTGATGAAATACAAGGTGAGCAAGGAGCCGTAGATAATGATACCGCAGCGAATAGAGCAAGATTAGCAAAGAAGCCGCCTTTTAAAAAGCCCGCTGTTGTTAAACCTGTAGAAGCAGATACGTCACAATAGAGTAGACAATGTTGAAGAGTGCGACGCAACGATGTTTAATAGGAGTTACAAATGGCTGGTACAAAAATGGCACTGTTTAATAGAAGCTGATAGAATAACCTGAATAAAAATAAAATGCTTACATTTTTTAAAGAAAATCAACCAACTGATATAAAAGGGATCAGGAGTGCTTTGCTTCAGTTTATTAAAGAGCAGTTGCAGAAAGCTGAAGGAGGTGAAGGAGGTAATATTAAAGGCATGTGTTTATATATTACCTGTGCTGATGCTGATAAGCATTTATACGATGCAGCAGTATATGCTGATGAGGAGGATCGTTTTAAAGACGAGGAAGTTCAAAGGATAGCAGATGATTTTGCAATAGCACTTCCTGAAAACTGGACATTCGAAGTTTCGTTTGAGCAAGCACCACGGGAAGCTGTCCAGGCAGTGAATATAGATGCAGCCTTATTTATTTCAACGCGCAAAAAACCTTTAGTTCATAAAGAAGCAACAGCATATTTAAAGGTGATGAATGGAGAGGCAGAAAAAGAAGTTTACACTATTAACTCATCTGATGGAAAAATTAATATAGGAAGAGAGAGAAGAGCACAAACTGCTGATGGATTTTATCGCGAGAATGCTATAGCCTTTCCTGACAACAGTTCGAATGAAGCAAACAGATCAGTAAGCCGGCAACATGCCCATATTGAATGGGATCCACAAGGTGGTGTGTTTTGTTTGTATGCTGATGAAGGAGGAATTCCACCAATGAATAAGATGAAAGTTCGTGATGCAGACGGAAATATAGTAAAGCTTCAGACAACAGAGATTTCACACCAATTGCAGCAGGGCGATCAAATAATGCTGGGGGAATCTGTAGTATTAGAATTTAGTTATAAGGCTTAAGAAATTAATATAAAATGGGTAAAGTTTTTACAATAACAGAAGGGTTAGAAAACCTTGGCGCAATGAAAACAGGCGGGCAAGGTTCAGTGTATAAAGGACGCCGTTTTGGTGAGATCATTACTGCCATCAAGCTATTACCTACCCCCATTTACAGCGAGAGCCTGGAAGATAAAAACTATCGGGATTTTCAAAATGAAGTTGAGAAGCTCAAAAAGGTAAACGAAGAGCCCAACCCGCATGTGGTTACAATCTTAAGTTCAGGTGTTACAGACTCAGGCAATTTTCCTTTTATTGAAATGGAATATATTGAAGGTCCTGATCTCGAAGATTTACTTAAGCCGCCACATGAACCTATTTTCACAATCAAAGAAATATTTAAAATCGCTGACCAGCTTTCTGATGCTTTGGCGCACTGCCACAGGTTAGATGTAAGGCATGGAGATATTAAAAGTAATAATGTAAAGTTCAACACAAGAACCGGCAATTATATTCTTTTAGATTTTGGGTTGTCTGCAATGTCGGATGAACAAAGGCGTACAAGCTTACGACATGCGGGTGCTATCGAGTTTATGGCGCCTGAACAGAACGAAGGTCAAATGCTTTTTCAAACAGATGTATACAGCTTCGGCGTAATAATGTTTGAACTGATAGCTGGACAGGTTCCTTTTCCGCTTAACGACAGGGGAGAAACTGCACGCAATAATGTGCGGCTTGCACACCTTGAGGCTTCGCCACCAGACATGTTGCAATTAAGACAAGCGGCAATGCCGGAAACATGGACGGCAGAGAAGAAAGAACGAGAGATGCACGTACCTGAATGGCTGGTGAGCATGGTTTATAAATGCCTTCAAAAAAATCCGCAACAACGGTTTTCTACTGGCGTTGAGTTACATGACTATTTAGTACTAAACAGTTCGAAATCTTCTACAACAACCGAAGCAGATGCCGTGCAAGCGGATGCCGTACATCCGGGAGTTGTTGTTGCAGAGAATGAAGAGTTAATAAGAGAAAAGGAACAACTAAAAAGAAAGCTCTTACAATACGAGCAGCAGGCGCAGCTAAAAGAAAAAGAAATACAGGAATTAAAAGCACTTGCTGCTGCCAGTGCAGCAACAAGCCATGTCGAGGAGCCTGTTCCGGTTTATGCTGAAGAACCTGTGGAGCGAGGCGTATCAAAAAATGCCTTCGTTACTTTACTCATTTTAACTATAGGTCTTGCCGCCTTTGCTGCTTATAGTTTATTTAAAAACACAGGTGCCCAGACACAGCAATATGCGGACTCTACTCAAAATAAAATCGATTCACTTGTGCAGGCTGACACATTGAACAAAAGCCAGAACACGGAGGAAACCAAGGATCGAGTATCAGATACCCCAAATAATACAGTTGCACAGAAACCAGTTATTGAACAGAATGATCAACAGGAAAATACTGCCGATACTTCAAGAGAAGAAACTGAAGAACCTGATCAAACTGAACAAAAGCCCGCAGCCCGCACTTCAGGAAAATATAGCGTTATATCTAAAGCTTACTTCCACGACAAGGCTCACCCAAGCACAATTCGAAAACATGCTTTCATAAGTCATTGGAACAATGCAGTGCTAACTCC
Source organism: Segetibacter sp. (assembly GCA_036387965.1). Lineage (GTDB taxonomy): Bacteria > Bacteroidota > Bacteroidia > Chitinophagales > Chitinophagaceae > Segetibacter. The sequence continues at coordinate 2,981 of DASVST010000208.1, forward strand.
AATTGGTGAAACAGACGATTTTATATACGTTGTATTTACCAATCATCTTGGTCAAACCTCGAGGGGGTGGTTGCGTAAAGCGGATCTAAAAGTTATAGACTAAAAGAAGCAAAAACATACATGGCTAAAGTTTTTACAATAAGTGAAGGATTGGAAAACTTAGGCGCCATGAAAACCGGTGGTCAAGGTTCTGTGTACAAAGGAAGACGTATTGGTGAAATCCTTACGGCAATTAAGATTCTTCCAACACCAATTTTTAGTGAATCAGTAGATGATAAAAATTACAGCAGCTTTCAAAATGAGGTTCAAAAACTTAAGAAGGTAAACGAAACCCCGAACCCTAACGTTGTAAAGATCCTAAGCTCCGGTATTACTGATTCAGGTAATTTTCCTTTCATAGAAATGGAATATATAGAAGGTCCTGATCTCGAAGATTTTCTTAAGCTGCCTCATGCACCTTTCTTTACTATAAAAGAAGCTTTAAAGGTTACAGACCAATTATCACATGCATTAGCGCATTGCCATAGAGTTGATGTAAAGCATGGAGATATCAAAAGCAACAACATCAAGTTCAACATACAAACCGGCAACTATGTTTTGCTGGACTTCGGTATGGCGATAATGTCTGATGAACAACGTCGTACCAGTATGCGCCATGCAGGTGCTGTAGAGTTTATGGCCCCTGAGCAAAATGAAGGCATAATGCTTTTTGAAACGGATGTGTACAGTTTTGGAGTAGTGCTATATGAAATGCTTGCAGGCACGGTTCCATTTCCGATAAAAGGAATGGGAGAGACTGCAAGGAATAAGGTTATGATTGCACACATGGAAGTGCCACCTCCTGATCTGCTTGAATTACGCAGGCAAGCAATGCCACCCGACTGGTCTGCCGATAAGAAAGAGCATGAAATGCGCTTGCCTGAATGGCTTGTTAGCATGATATATAAGTGCCTTGAAAAAAAGCCTGAACATCGTTTTAAAAATGGGGTAGAGTTATGCGATTACGTAACACGCAACAGTATTATAACTGCAAGTAAAAAAGAATGGATAGATGAAAGAATTACGTTACTACAGCAGGAGAATGAAAGATTAATGCGGGAGAAAGAACAGTTGCAGGAAAGACTTTTAGAAAAGGATGGAAGGGTGTTGACAAATATTGTATCTCCGGTTTCACCTGTAAAAGAAGTGGTAACATCATCTGGGAATGCTGAGGATGATCGGAGTTGGCTGGTCAGGAATCGCTGGTTTGCATTTCTTTTATTGCTGGTTTGTGTAGGTACAGCCGGTTATCTATGGTGGAAAAATGAAAACAAACCAGTTGTAGAAAGAGATCCTGTAACCGAGACGAGTAGTATTGATACAGCCACAAAGGAAACACTACCACCTGAGCAAAAAGCAGAATTGTCAAGAGCAAAAACATTTTTAGCTAACAACCAGGTTGGGGAAGCCCTTGCTATTTATAGGTTATTGTCGCTGCAAAAAGTACCTGAAGCTATGTTTACGTATGGCGAACTTGCTTTGCAGGAAATAAACACCAGCATAAATTGTAAGCAAGGCTTCGATCTTATAGCACAAGCGGCGATTAAAGGATATACTCCTGCAAAAAGAACTCTAGGAATTATATACTCTTTCGCAGATGATCCAAAAAAACTGGAGCAATACAATTATCACAACCGCTGTTTCTTTAGCAGAAATATTGTGAAGGGATCTAAGTTTTTAGTTGAAGCAATGCTCGAAGGCGATAATGCTGCTTCTAAACTTTTAGATACATTAAACAACAGAACCGCAATTACTGCTATATCACAGGATTCGTTATAAAAGCTTGTTGATTTTGGCGTACTGTAAAAGCATGATTGTTTTCGCATCTTTAATCTCACCGGTGTCAATCATACCGTAAGCTTTATCAAAAGGCATTTCTAAAACTTCAATTTCCTCCTGTTCTTCTTCGAGCCCACCGCCTTTAGTTATTTTTTGCTCGGGTGTATAAGGAGCTACAAAAAAATGCAATATCTCTGAGATGGAACCGGGAGACATATACGCTTCAAATACCTTTATTACTTCTGTAAGTTTATACCCCGTTTCTTCTTCAATCTCTCTAAGGATTCCTTCCTCCGGTGTGTTATCTTCCAATATTCCTGCACATGTTTCAATAAGTTTGCCTTCAGGATTTCCGTTAATGTATGAGCCGACACGAAATTGCCTGGTTAATACAACAGTTTCCTTGCTCTTATTAAAGAGCA
>DASVST010000209.1:0-3380 GCA_036387965.1 Segetibacter sp.
AAAGGGTTTTAGAATTGATGCAGCCACCCTGAATACAAGTTTGGTCTGTAATTGAGTCTAACTTGTTAGAGATATTATAATAGTAATGTCTTTCTAAAAAGTTTATATAAGAACTGGACAAAGTATCCCAAGTCTGGAATTGAAATTTCTCTATGGAGTCCGTTGGTAAATAACTGTTGGTAGAATAAAACTCCTTTATCCACTTCAAGGTACCCTCGCTTGTGTCAGCCCTTTCTCCAAGAGCAGTTGTATTTTTACAGCTCGCGCTAAAGCTCTGTTTCTGTCGTTGTGATGGGACCCAGCCATTGTTGACCCATTGATCTGTAAAAAGAGTATCAATGACTGAAGTAGTTTGGGAATAGGCAGAAAACGATAAACAAGAAGAAATAAATATCAGGTAAATTTTTTTTTTCATAGTATTTTTTGGATATTAGGATTACGGTTAAAAGTAAACTATAAATTTAAATCACAGCAACCAACCTTCCTGAGTTCTTTTAAATGTTCCAACGAGTTACTTAAATCAATATTGACAGAAGGACTGCATCTTGCAATAGGATTACAAAAGCTCATAAAAAGTTATAAAGTATGGAGAAAAAAAAGACATTAGAAATAGAGAAGAAACAATAGTTGCAGTTTTTTATCGTTTAAGTCCCACAACTTAAAAAACATTCCAACAGTTGTACTTCACTTACATAGCTTACTAATATTGCTTATGAACGTCAACTTATATACTAGCCATTTACTTTAAATAGGAAACAACACAGAGATATGCTATAAACATTGTTTTAAAATCTATATAAGCGCCACCCAAACAAATTGATTTTATGAGAAGTGTAGTATCAATCCTCGTACCTATTGTATTCTATGTAATTGTTTCTTGCCAAAAGACGGATACTCCTTTGCCTACCCCCAGCGTGTTTATTAAAAATTCAAAAATGTAGCAATCCTTTTGTCTAATTCTAGTCCTGAATTATACTGCCTCACGTTTTAATTCGTTTCTTATAATATGAAACGTTTATTCTCATACTTTGTTGCTTTGTTAATGTTCCTATCTTGTAAGAAAGAAGCGATTGAAACAACTAATTCAAGTTCATTGCGCGTGAACGTTGACAGCGTGCTTTTAAGTAGCCAAGTGGGACAAGTTGATTCTATTAGTATTAACTATAACGACCAGTGGTCATTGACCGTTAATCCAACTACAGCTAACTGGTTTAAAACTAACATTAAGGCTGGTACCGGTAATGCTAAAGTATATCTTACCGTTCTGGAAAGTAACACGACCGACACCACAAGACAAGCGACAATCAATATAACTTTTAAAGGGGATCCTACAGTTCTAATGGTAAGGATTAAACAAAAAGGGAAACAGTGGCAACAAACTGCTAACTTTCCAGGGGTCGCCAGATATGGAGCTACGAGTTTTGTAATTGGTAACAAGTTTTATGTTGGTTCTGGGATTGGACATAAGGATAATATTTTACAACAACTTGCAGATTTCTTTGAATATGATGCTGTATCGAACACATGGAAACAAATAAGCGATCTTCCAGGTAAGCCTCGGGAAAATGCTATGGGCTTTGCTCTTAACGGTAAAGGTTATTTAGCTTTTGGAGTGAAAATAGACTGTCCAACTGTTAATGTCCCATGTAGTTTCACCTATCTAAAAGATTTTTGGGAGTATGATCCTTCGACTAATAAGTGGAAGGAGGTAGGAAATTTTGAGGATCTTGGTCGTAATGGTAATGCTACAAGTGTCTTTACTATAAATAATAAAGCTTATCTATGGGGAAGTCAAAAGTTGTGGGAATTTAGTCCCATTGATTATACTTTAAAACTAAAAACTGAAAATGCCACTACAGGCTTGGTTTATTCCTCGACTTTTAGTATTAACGGAAAGGGATATGTAGGAACTGGACTTGGAGCTGAAAAAGCTTTTTTTGAATATGATCCTGCAATTAACAAGTGGTCCAAAAAGAAAGATTTTGGAGGCGAAGAAAGAATAAATTCTATTGGCTTTTCATTAAACGGAAAGGGGTATATTGGAGGTGGAACCGTGACAAGGAAAATTAGTCAAAATTCATCCCAGAGTTTTCCCATTAATGATCTTTGGGAGTATGATCCTCAAATGGACGAATGGAAACAAGTGGGGAATATACCTTATTCAACACCAGTGCTAGCAGTAGCAGGGGTGGTCGCAGGTAAAGTAATTGTAGGCACTGGTCTGAATTATCCAACTCCTTCGTTTGGTAAAGAATTTTGGATTTACTGATTATAAAATAGAACTTGTTTCTTTAAGTGAAAAAATGAAAAATACGTTTTGCTACTTTTTGTTCTTTATAGTTCTACTAACTAATCTTTGCTGCACTAAACCTGAAGAAACGGGTCAACTGCAATCTTCAGATAAGGAACCTTATGTGATTACTTTCGCCGGAGATGTAAATGGGTTTGCTGATGGAACATCAAATTTAGCAAGATTTTCCGGTCCAGCTGGTTTAGCAATAGACCTACTTGGAAACATTATTGTTGGTGACGGGTATAATAATAGGGTTAGAAAAATTGATACAAGCGGAAACGTGGCTACTATAGCTGGAAATGGTTCCTTAGGTTTTAAAGACGGAATCGCCTCTTCAGCATCATTTTTTTATCCGGCAGGAGTAGTAGTAGACCCATTAGGAAACATATTTGTTTGTGACGAGTTCAATCATCAAATACGAAAAATAACCCCGGGAGGAGACGTAAGCACATTTGCCGGTTCCAGATCATCAACTTCTCATAGAATTGAATTAAAATACCCAGTTGCAATTACAATAGATGCAGATGCAAATTTGTATGTAGCTGATCAGGATAATAATGTAATAGAGAAAATCGGTCCAGATGGAACCGCCTCTCAGATAGGATCAGGAAAACAGGGTTATGCTGATGGCAACGCAACAACTGCCAGTTTTTATACACCGACAGGAGTAGTATGCGATAAATTTGGTAATGTGTTCGTTGCTGATAGAGGAAATAATAGAATTAGAAAAATTGCAGTTGATGGAACAGTAAGTACAATTGCTGGAAGTGGAAGTTTGGGAAGTGGTGATGGAATAAGTACAAGTGCCACTTTTAATGGATTAGCTCATATTGCTGTCGATGATTCATCAAATTTATACGTCACTCAATATGAAGATCACAAAATTAGGAAAATTACAGCCGCTGGATATGTAAGCACATTTTCAGGAACTGGATTAAAAGGTCGAAAAGATGGTCCTGTATCAACTGCTGAATTTAGCCATCCAACTGCGATCACAATAGATAAAAAAGGAAATATATTTATAACAGAAATAGGTAATAACCTTATCAGGAAAATTGTTATAAATGACTAATTGATTTTATACAAA
>DASVST010000210.1:0-1558 GCA_036387965.1 Segetibacter sp.
TAAAAAAATTTATCGACCTGTTTACCGTTATTTCAAAAACCGTGAAAAGGATTTTTTTTCCAGCAGCGATTTTACGGTTAGTTTAACTAACAGAGGTAAGGAAGAAATTGTCAGGCAGCAATTGGCAGATATAGATAAAACGGGTGTTATTCCTACCTGTGTAGACTTTGAAATTTTTAAACCACGGGATAAGAATACTTCTCAACAATTGCGAAGAAAACTCAGTATTCGGGATAATGAAAAAGTATTTGTTTACAGCGGATCATTAGGAGGCAATTATGATCCATCAATCCTAATTGCTGTTTTTAAAGCATTTCAACAGCGTTACCCGGAGAGTTATTTGCTTATACTTTCAAAAGATAGTGTTAGTGCTGAATTGGGACGTCAGTTTCAACAAGCCAACATTGAAAGAATGGCCATTTACAATGCGCCTTTTGTTGAAGTGACTAATTATCTCCGCGCTGCTGATGTGGGGTTTATTTATTATAAAATGTCCTTTTCTACTATCGGGAGAAGCCCTACGAAAATGGGAGAGTACTGGGCATCTGGTATTCCTATTATCAGTTTTAAAGGAATTGGTGATCTAGACTATATCATCGAAAAATATCCAGGCAGCGGTGTTTTGTTGTCAGGTGATGAAAGAAAATGGCAGGATGAGTTGAACGACTTGAATGCTACTGATGCAGATTCATTAAGGGAATATGCCCTTGATTATTTTCATGTTGAAAATGGTGTGAAATTCTACCAAGACATTTACGAACAGTTAGTCCTCTCTTCAAAAACTTATGAAAGAGTTAATAAAACAGGTTCCTTTTAATAGGCATTACACAGCGATAAAGTCAAAGTATAGAACTATCTATAGCTTCTACATCCACGACCAGAACATTGATCAAAAAACTATTGACTCGTTTGGAGAAGAATGGCAGGCATTTCATGGCTTTGAAGAACAGGAAATACAAAAGCTGGGCGATGAATATTTTGATATCATTACCCCTGAAATGTTGAATAAATCCACTTCTGTACTTGAGGTGGGTTGTGGCAGCGGCAGGTTTTTGAAATATGTCAGTACCAAAGCCGGTTTTATTGTTGGTGTGGATCCAAGTCATGCTATACATGCTTCCGATAACTTATTGGGTCCAAAAGATAACGTGGTCCTGGTTAAGGCTTCTGCCAATGACCTTCCTTTTGCAAATGAAACCTTTGATTTTGTTTACTCCATCGGTGTCTTGCACCATATACCGGATACCTTAAAAGCAATGCAGGCCTGTGTAGATAAAGTAAAGAAGGGTGGTTATTTCTTTACTTATCTCTATTACAACCTGGATAACCGGGGCCTTTTGTTCCGCACTATTTTTAATGCTTCTACCCTCTTAAGAAAAGGCGTATCAAAGCTTTCCGGTAAGCCAAAGCGATTTGTCTGTGACATCCTGGCTGTTGGGCTTTACATGCCCTTCGTAGGCTTTAGCCGGCTGTTAAAACGGGCAGGCGTGAAAGAGGCGATCAGGCAAAAGATCCCTTTGTACGGATACGAGAACAAAGGCTTTTATATTATCCGGAA
>DASVST010000211.1:0-2049 GCA_036387965.1 Segetibacter sp.
TTCTGTTTTTACACATACTTTTAAGATCAAAGCTCCACTACTTCCAAAAAATCATACTGTATGTTTAATCGGCAGTATACCAGAGTTAGGCGAGTGGAATCCTGAAAACGTTCTGCTTATGAGCAAGGCGCAAAATGAAGACTGGTATTCTGTAAATATCGACTTAACTAATGTTGAATTTCCAATTGCTTATAAATATGGAGTATACAACACAGAAGAAAATGCCTTTACAACATTTGAGGAGGGAAATAACAGAGTAACCTTTGATGTTGCTTCTCCAAACAAATTAACTGTTTTGGCAGATGGGTTTATAAAGCTACCGAACAACACTTTTAAGGGAGCCGGTGTTGCTATCCCTGTATTTAGTTTAAGAACTGATAGTGGATTAGGTGTTGGTGAATTTGCTGATCTTAAAATTCTGGTTGATTGGGCTAAACAGGTTGGGTTAAAAGTCATCCAGGTTTTACCGGTAAATGATACCACTGCTACACATACTAACGCTGATTCGTATCCTTATGCGGCAATATCAGCATTTGCATTGCACCCTGTTTATATCCATTTGCCGGCTGTTGTTAATGATGAGAATAAACATTTATTATTATCACTCGAAGAGAAAAAAGAAAAGTTTAATGCTGCAGAAGCTGTGAACTACGGAGAAGTGATGAAGACGAAATTTGATTTTCTCAAAGAAATATTTCCTCTGCAGAAACAGGCAACATTTTCTACTACTGATTTCAATTCATTTTTCACAAGTAATGCGCATTGGTTAGTTCCTTATGCTGCTTTTTGTTATTTACGTGATGAATATGGCACTGCTGATTTTAGCCACTGGCCATCTTACAATTCTTTTGATGTATTTGAGATAAATAATTTAGCTACACCAGTTCTTACTACGAAAGACGAGATATCAATTCATTACTTTATTCAGTATCATCTGCATCTTCAACTAAAATCAGCAACAGAATATGCGCATGCAAATGGAGTAATCGTAAAAGGCGATATTCCGATCGGAATTTTTAGAAACAGTTCCGATGCATGGCAACAGCCCCAGTTATTTAATATGGATATGCAAGCCGGGGCACCTCCCGATGATTTTGCAGTGCGAGGACAAAACTGGGGATTTCCAACTTATAACTGGCAGCGAATGGCTGAAGATGGCTTCAGCTGGTGGAAGAACCGTTTCGGCCAGATGAGTTATTATTTTGACGCATTTCGAATCGATCACATACTGGGCTTCTTTCGCATCTGGAGTATTCCTGTACACGCTGTTGAAGGTGTAATGGGATATTTCGTTCCTTCCATTCCCGTTCATATAAATGAATTTAATGAAAGAGGAATTTGGTTTGATCATTATCGTTATACGAAGCCTTTTATAACAGATGCTGTTTTACTTGACGTTTTTGGAAATAACGCTGAACATATAAAAACTGAGTTTCTTTCAAAAAAGCTAAATGATAACTATGAACTATTACCTGCTTTCGACACCCAAAGGAAAGTGAATGATTATTTCGCTTCGCTTAACGAAAACGAAATAAATGTCAAGAACAGAGAAGGTTTGTTCAATCTTATTTCTAACGTTATTCTTTTTGAAGTTGAAGGTTCGCAGGGACAGCAATATCACTTCCGGATTGCACTAGAAAACACATCTTCATTTCGTTTTCTCGAAGACGGAACAAAACATAAGCTGAAGGAGTTGTACATAAACTATTTCTACCGCCGGCAAGATGATTTTTGGATGAAAGAAGCTCTGCAAAAGTTACCTGAACTTAAGCGAAGCACCAACATGCTAATATGCGGCGAAGACCTCGGAATGGTTCCTTCATGTGTTCCCGGTGTAATGAAAGACCTTGGAATTTTAAGCCTTGAAATTCAGCGCATGCCTAAAGATCCTTCTAAAGAATTTTTTCATCCTACTAATGCGCCATATTTAAGTGTCGTTACACCTTCAACACACGATATGAGTACCATCCGAGGCTGGTGGGAAGAAGATAGAGCTAAGACACAACGCTTTTACAATACACAGTTGGGCAAGCTTGGCAATGCACCATA
>DASVST010000212.1:0-11865 GCA_036387965.1 Segetibacter sp.
ATACTACTGAAGTTTCTATCTGCCTCTCAGGTATCGACCAATATTGCAGTAAAAGCTTTTCTTTTTCCACAGCTGATACCAAGGCGAAACCATGTTTTTGATAAAAATCAATTGCCCATTTTGCGTCAGCCCAGGTTCCTATCAGTATTGGTGTTCGCGAAATAGAAGTTAAGTGGGAAAGCAACTTTCCGCCGATTCCCTTGTTTCTGTTTGCTGTGCGAACATAGGCGTGCCGTATCAGCGTCACATCATCTTTATTCTGAATACCCATGACTCCTAATATTTCGTTCCCCTCTTTGTAACACCAGAATTGGACACCTTCATCTATCTGCGTCTGTAATTCGTCTTCTGGCATGTATGGGTCATGCCATCGATCATCAGGAATTATCCCTTTATATGCAGATGCACCATCATTGATTATCGTAAAAATCTCCTTGAAATCCTCCTCGTGACATTTTGCTACCATAATGGTTGTCTTAAAGTACTCGTTGGATGCTGGCTCGATCTAACATAAGCCAGGAAGTTCTAATCTTTATCTTGAAGTCATGTCCGAACTCAATGGAATATCTCTTTTAAGCATTTCATTGCGGTTTGCCATTTCCCATGCAGTATGAAAAACAAGCCTTGCACGCTTTTCCATCACACCAAAATTTATTTTATCGACTGTATCAGTTGCACGATGATAATCGGCATGAACACCATTAAAATAAAAAATGATAGGAACACCTTTCCTGGCAAAATTATAATGATCGCTACGGAAGTAAAAGCGGTTTTGATCTTTAAGATCATTGTATTTACGGTCAAGCTCAAGCTTTAAGTACTTACTATTTATTTGATTGGTTATTGGTGCTAAGTCAGAGCTTAATTTATCATCTCCTATAACGTAAACATAGTTATTAGAATCACCGATCTTCCTGCTTGGATCAATTCTTCCAATCATATCGGTATTGAGGTTTACGGTTGTTTTGTTTAAAGGAAATAATGGATGTTCACTATAATACTGGCTTCCAAGCAATCCTTTTTCTTCTCCTGAAACAGCCATAAATACTATACTTCTTCTCGGGCCATTTCCTTCAGCTTTAGCTTTTGCAAATGCTTCAGCCATTTCTATGACTGCTACAGTGCCGCTTCCATCATCATCAGCTCCGTAAAATATTCTATCGCCTTGCTTACCCAGGTGATCGTAGTGAGCAGTTAATACTACATATTCGTCCTTTTTATCAGTACCTTCTATGTAACCAACCACATTAGTAGAAGGTTTTTTATAACTGATCTTATCGGAGTTGAAAGTTGTTCTTTGCCTGATCGTTACACCTTGATCACTTAAAATGCGGCCGGCTTTTACCTGGGATAACAGCAGGTCAAATCTTTCTTTACCCAAAATATTGGCAGCAGCTTCATGTGATAACGTTGCCACGTTTGCACCTTCTGTTTTCTTATTACGCGGTCTTGGATAATAGATGTTTGTTTTGCGGTTTGCAGAAGCTTCTGGTCGTATTGCTACTTGCAATGGGCTGATAAATAAAACTGCTTTTGCACCCTTGTCCTTTGCCAACGCTGCTTTCCGCGTTAACCCTGGACCAGGTAAACTCCATTGGGAAGGTCTTGTAGTGCCGCTTATTATTGAAATCGTATCATTCTTTGGCTCACCTGCAAACATCATTACAACTTTGCCTCTTACCTTTTTTCCTTTATAATCATCGTAAGCGCTATCGCTGATGCCATAACCAACAAACACGATGTCTTTTGCTTTTATTTTATCGTCTCTGTTTTCGATCGGGCCACGTGTAGGAATGGCAACAATAAAATCCTTACCATACACCAATGGTTTATTATTGATCGTTAATTCAGACTTGATAAGAGAGTCATAAAAAAGGGGATATTCCTGCTGGTAGTTTTTGGTTCCCTTCGCTTCACGCAACCCAAGTTGTTTAAATTGATCTGCTATGTAAGATGCAGCTTTACGTTGTCCATCAGTGGCGGTTTCTCTTCCTTCCATTTCTGCTCCGGCAACAATGTTCAATTGTTTTTTGAGGTCTTCCCTTGTTATAGTTGCTGCGTACTTTTCCGGTTGTTGAGCAAATGCATTTATCCCGATCATTAAGGATAAACCATATAGAATTATTCTTTTCATATTTGGTTTTTAATCAGCAGGGTTTTGAATAACTGTTCCTGCTACAATTAGAATGTGAAACTTGATTGTTTCAAATACAATGCCGCCTACTTCATTATGTATGAAACAGGCGGCAGTAAAATTTAGTAAGTATTTGGATCTAAAATACTTGCATCCGCTTTGGGTTACCTGTTAAAAACATTTCTGTCTAACGGAATATCACGTTTTATCATTTCATTTCTATTAGCCATCTCCCATGCGGTATAAAATACGAGCTGGGCTCTTTTTGCTAACAGGTTGTAATTTATTTTATCAGGTGTATCTGTTGGCTTGTGGTAATCTGCCCCTAACATTCCATCATAATAAAAAATTATGGGCACACCATGTTTTGCAAAATTATAATGATCACTTCTGTAGTAAATGCGGTTTCTGTCTTTTGGATCATTGAACTTGTAATCTAATTCGAGCTTTGTATATTTTTTATTCTGCGCTTCGCTGATTGTCTTCAGTTCAGAGCTTAATTTGTCATCTCCAACTACGTACACATAATTATTAGAGTCGCCAACTTTCCTGCTGGAGTCCGTACGACCAATCATATCTATATTTAAATCAGCAGTTGTTTTCTCTAAAGGAAAAACCGGATGACTTGCATAATAGTCAGAACCCCATAATCCTTTTTCTTCGCCACTTACTGTCATAAAAGCAATACTTCTTCTTGGGCCCTTGCCGGCACCCTTCGCTTTTGCAAATGCTTCAGCTATTTCTATCACACCAACAGTACCGGAGCCATCATCATCTGCGCCATAATAAATAACAGAGTCACCTCTTTTACCTTCATGATCATAATGTGCAGTAATAAACAGGTATTCATCCTTTAGATTCGTGCCCGGCAAAACGCCGAGAACGTTACTACTCTGTAATGTAATAGTAGTTTTCTGTACATCCAACATTACATTAGCCTGGTAAGTTTTAATTGTAGAGGTATTAGCCTTTGCATTATCATAATCGTTGCCGAGAATTGTTCTTGCTACAGCTTCTGAAATAGTAAACTGTTGGGGAGTAATTGATCTTCTGAATAATGATATAGCCTGGTTGCCTTTCCTGTTTGCAGCAGTAGTACGTGGATAGTTATTTGCTACCGTTAAAATTCCTGCAGCACCTTTACTTAGAAGTGTTCCTAAAATGCCTTGTCCTTGCCCACGACCTTGTGGCGCACCACCTAAAACAATAACCAACCTTCCCGCCAGGTTTGCGTTTTTAAGTGTATCAATAGAAGCAGCTCCAACAAAAACCACTTCACTAAATCTCATAGTTGAGGCGGTGTTATTAACTGAAGCATTAAAGTCTTTATCAATTTGAAATGATTTGCCATTTACTTCGAAAGATGCGTTTACTAAAGAATCCTGGTAAACAGGATAATATAGCTGGTAAGAATTACCTGGTGCGGGTTGCAGTCCGATACGCTTAAACTCATTTTCGATGTATGCGGCTGCCTTCCTTTGTCCTTCTGTGGCAGTTTCCCTGCCTTCCATTTCCTTACCCGCAACAATATACAAGTGCTTGCTAAGGTCTGCAGGCGTTATTGTTTTAGCAAAGGGAACGGGGTTATTCGCCTTTTGCGCAATAGAGGTTATGGTGCTAAATGCAAGCACAACAGTTAATAGTTTTCTCATGTTACGTATGATGTTTGAAAATTTTAGCAGGCAATTTTATTTACTCGTCCTTCGTGCCTGCCACCTTCGAAGGATGTTTTAATAAAGATTTCAATCATTTCGATACAATAATGGGAGCTTGTGAAGCGTGCAGGAATACAAATAATGTTCGCATTATTATGTTGCCTTGCGAGTTGTGCTATATCTTTTTGCCAGCATAACGCTGCACGAACACCTGCATGTTTGTTGGCTGTGATAGCGACACCATTTGCACTTCCACAGATCAATATTCCAAAGGCTGATTCATGATTGGCTACACTTTTAGCAGTAGGGTGAGCAAAATCAGGATAATCAACAGAATCCGAGGAATAGGTACCAAAGTCGTGAACCTGGTAACCGGCTTGGTTAAGATGCTTCACAACAAGTGTTTTGTACTCGAAGCCTGCATGATCGCAACCAATCGCAATTATTTTCGTTAAATCAAATTGACTATTCATCTTCCAAAATTTGGATGGTGAAATTAGGCATTACTGGTACAAACTAAGTTAGAATTGTCAATTGTAAAGAAGATTTATCATTATGTTAGATGAAAACAAGTAGTTTCTAACTCCATTCTTCATCTTTCTTCAACTCTTCTTTATAGGCTCTTTTAGAAACAACGATACTTAGTTGGTAAAGCAAAAACAATGGAACAAACACTAACATTTGGCTGGTCCAATCGGGGCTTGGCGTAATTACAGCTGCAACAACAAGTATAATTACAACAGCAAATTTTCGGCTGTTTTTTAGAATTTCAGGCGTGAGCAACCCGATTTTAGTTAATACATAGGCGAGTATTGGAAGTTCGAAAGCGATTCCGCAGCCTAAGATTAAATTCAATAAGTTTTCCAGATAGTCATCTAACGTAGGTTTAGCTTCGAGTAAATGAGAAGTACCTAATGTATAGTTTGCTAAAAAGTTGAAAGTGAAGGGGCCTAACAGGAAGTAACCAAATGCCGCACCTATAAAAAATGCCAGCGATACCCAAAAAATACCGCCTCGTGCATGTTGCTTTTCTTTAGTAGTTAGTGCAGGTTTTACAAACGACCAGAACTCCCAGAATATATAAGGAAAAGCAATTATAAATCCTCCCATAAAAGCAATGGTAATACTGCTCATGAACTGGCTGCTGAACGTGGTAGTTTGTAGCTTTACATTTATAGCAGGCATACAAAGTGCATCACCTAAACGAAGCCACTTACTAAAATCGCATAAAGCTCTATAGCTAATAAAGTCGTTTTGAAGAGGTCCGGCAATAATCCTTTCGAACACATAATCAATATTATAAAAGATGATGATGCCGATGATTAAAATAGCAAGCAACGAACGCATGATGTGCCAACGAAGCGCCTCCAGGTGATCAATGAAAGTCATTTCCTCCTGTCCATCCTGTTTAAGCCTGTTTATTATCCTGGTTGCCATTTATTATAAAATCCTTGAACTATGAAGAGCCGCAAAGGTAAAGGATTGCAAGTGATAGTTTTTTCTGCTTTGATGAAGCTATATACTGCGTTTGCCTTTCTTTAGATTTTGTAAAGTTCCTTTAAAACAAAATAGCCGCCCTTCAGGCAGCTATTTTTAATTCATTTTTTAAATATTTATGCTTGCTGTGCGTTTTCGAAAACGGTTTGAAATTCGTTTTGTTGAGCAAGAGGCAAATTTATAACCACTCTTGTTCCTTCTCCTTCTAATGAAATAATTTTTAACTCTCCCTGGTTAAAATCAATGATGCGCTTTACAAGGTATAAGCCTATACCCAAACCCTGCTGTTCAAACTTTTTACGATTAAATTGTTTGAAAGGAGCAATATCATCAAGGCTTTCCAAACTAAACCCTCTGCCTGTATCAATTACTTCTATTGTATATTCATCGTCTTCTTTTCTGCCTATAACCTGTACTTTATCTCCTTGCTTAGAGAACTTTAATGCATTGTCAACCAGTTCTAAAATCAACCTTTGTAAGTATTCAGGATTTATTTTAATCTCTGTTGGTTCGATATTCATTTCAAGATCAGCGGACCTGTTGTAGATTTCTTTTGACATTGTAACCAGCTCATTTTTTACTTTATGAGGCCAGTTCGCTTTTGCTTCGCCATTGGAGAACATTGATAACAACTCAGTATAAACTTCTGCTCTTTTTATTTCTTCAAACAACATCAGGTTTGCTAAAGAGTGGTTTAATCTTAAACCCGACTTTTGAATTGATGCAAGTAAATCATGTGTTTGCTTTTCACTAAACGTATCTCTTGCATGCAACAATAAATTCAGCCCACCTAAAATACCATGAAGCGGAGTGTTGAACTCGTGGTAATAGGCAGCAAAAACAGTTGTATCGAGTTCGTGCTTTACTTTTTGGTATTGTGCTATAATTTTTTCCTGCCTTTTTAGTCGTGTTTCAATTGCTCTAACAAGTTCTTTTGAAGAAAAAGGCTTGGTAATATAATCGTCTGCACCAAGATCCATTCCCTGGCGAATATCAGATTTATCAACTCTTGCAGTAAGGAAAATGAAAGGGGTATTTTGGACAAGCGCAGTTTTTCGAACATATTCAAGAACTTTATAGCCATCCATTTTCGGCATCATTACATCACACACAATAAGGTGTGGTCTAAAGTCGATCGCTTCAAGTACACCTTGCTTTCCGTTTGATGCTACTCTTACCGTATAAAACTTTGCTTCGAGCAGTTCCTGTATGTTTTCACGGATGTTTTTCTCATCTTCAATAACTAGAATGCGGATTTGCTGGTTCATATTAAAGGGTGATTTTGCTTTATAGGTAGTATAACGTTAACTGTGGTGCCTTTATTTAATATACTGGTAACAAAAATTTTTCCGCTGTGTTTATCTACAAATTCTTTCATTATGGCGAGTCCTAATCCCGTTCCTTCTATCTCGTTTGTGTTGGTTGCCCTGTAGAACGGTTGAAAAAGGTTTTTTACATCTTCCTCGGGAATACCAATGCCGGGATCAGAAATAGCGATTTTTACTTCATCATCACTGAAAAATAGGTCAAATCCTAAATTACCTTCTTCTGAGTATTTATATGCATTACTGATTATGTTCTCGATGGCATGGCCTATAAGCTTCGGGTCGAAGTCTACCGGTTGCAGGTTTCCTGAAACAGAGAAATAAATTTTACGATCATCAGGATACCTGTTGTTATATTTCTCCTCAATGATCTGCTTACAAAACTCAATCAGATCTCCAGTTTGCGGCTGAAAAGGTGTTCTGGCTGCATTTGCACGTCCTAACAACAAGATATCGCTCATTAAATATTGAAGCCTTTCAACCTCGCCTTGTATCTTATTGAACTGGCGTTGAAAACGTTCCTGTTTTTCACCGGGTAAATCCTCTAAATACATTTCCATAATTTCAACACCAGATTGTATAACCGTTAGTGGTGTACGAAATTGATGCGAAGCCGTAGAAACAAACATCGAGCGTAATTCATTTAATTCTCTTTCTTTAGCAAGCGACTGTTCCAAGTCGACCAACAATTTTTCTCTTTCTATTACACTGGTTTTTAGCAGGTTTTCTGCATTAACCTGGTCAGTTACATCTCTTGTAGAACTTATGATTGATGAAGTTTCACCTTTGTAATCGATAACAGGTTTTGAATACGTTTCAACCCATTTATATTCGCCATTTTTTGCCTTCATTCTATAGCGCAACTGGGTTTCTTTTCTTTCAAGAACTATAGGTTGAAGTGCATCATCAAGTGTTCTCCTCACATCATCAGGATGAACAAGATCAAAGCCGCCAAGTCCTAAAATTTCTTCAGGTTCGTATCCAAGAATATTTCTTATGGAGGGTGAAGCATAAGTAAAATGCCAATCAGGATCGTGGATCGAAATAAAGTCGCTTATGTTTTCTGAAATGAAACGAAACTTTCTCTCTGTTTCAATCAACGACTGTTCTGCATTTTCAATGTGCGTGTAGTCTGTTTTTACAATGTAAAGTTTGTCGGCATTGCCAGCTTTGTCTTTACTCACTGTCACTTTTTCGAGCAACATTTTCGTTTCACCGGTTGGCGTAGTAATGCGATAAAAAAATTCTCCTTTATGCTTGCTGTTTATTATTTCATGCATTTCCTTTTCTACACCGGGAGCATCCTCTATATGAATGATCTCATTCCAAAGTAAACCATGCGAAATAAAATTGTCTTTTTTACACTCATACAACGATTCTATATTATTACTTACAAAATCGAAACGTGCATGCTTCCAATCGTAAATTGCATACACATCATCTATGTTATTTATTAGGTGTGTAAGCTGTGTAGATATTTGGTTGATGTTCTTTTCATATTCAAGCCTTTCTCTTATATCTCTTAATACACAAAGCAGGTATTTTTCGTTTTTAAAAGTGAAAAGGGAAGTAGAAAACTCGAATGGTACAAGCTCAGTGTTATCCTTATTTGAAAAAACGATTTGTTGATTGTATACCTGGAGCTCACTCTTTACGGCGAGCTTCATTAACTCATGAAACTTTTTACGTTTGTCGTCACTCCATGCCTTATAATTCTGCCCAACCCATTCGTACGGCTTGTATCCTAAAATACTAATTGCATCGTTTACATTTTCTATTACATGTGTATCGAGATTGATAGTAAGTATAATTTCTTTGCTGCTATTTAAAATAGTATTGAGTTTTTCATTGCTATCCTTGATAAATAAATCAGTAGTATACTTATTGTCTATATTTTCAATGCTTCCAAATGCACCATTAACTTTTCCTGCCTGGTCTTTTGTGCTTTTAATAAGAAGGCGAACCCAAATCCTGGCTCTGCTTTTCGTTACGAACTGAACTTGCTTATCTAATGCCTCTTCCTCACCTGTTAAAAGGTTTTGTGCGTCGCGATAAAGGTTTTCATCATCAAAATAACTAAAGAAAGAAAAACCTAATGTTTGCTCATTTTTATAACCTGAAATTTCTTCCCAGGCATTACTTACGAACAGCCATTCGCCATTTTTATTCAATGTAAATATTACCTGGCCAACACTCTGCACTAAAAAATTATACTGTTCACGATGTTTTTCAAGCTCAAACGCTATCTCTTCTGTGCCTGTTAAATCCCTGGCACTGCCTGTAATTGTTACGGGAATTCCATCAGCATTTTTGCCTAATTTTCTATGGGCTAAAATCCAGGAAAAACTGTTTGTTTCAGTGTTATAAACCCTGTACACGTCTTCTTCTGTTGCGCCATTTTGTTTTAATAAAAAGCTCCTGAGTTTATTTATTACCCGCTCCTTATCTTCAGGGTGAACATGTTCTGAAAACCATTTCCAAATGTCTGCTTTGTATTCGCCTGTCTTTGGATTTCCAAGATGCTTAGACGATCCGGCTGTTTTTATTGTATCGGTAAGAAGGTTTAGCTCCCAAACAAATTCATTTAAGCTGGAGAGAGTAGAGCTATAAAGTTCATTTTTATGTGTGATGTCGTCAGATATCCTCTTCGATTCCAATGCAACACCAATAGCTGAAGCAAGTGACTGAAGTTCCTGCTCGGTATTTCGCCAGGTGCGAACGTTTTGGGTATCTCCAAAGCCAATAAACCCCCATGTTTTGTTGCTAATATAAACGGGAATTAATAAGAAGGATTGTAAACCTGTTTTTTCAAGAAGTGAGCGTAGTTCGGGAGAAATTCTATTATTTATTGCTACTTTAAGCGTTTTCTTTCTCTCTAATACATTCTTAAGTTCAGGAATATTCGTTGTATTGAAGGAACTTAAGTCAGGAATAGTTCTGCTAGAACCGCCTTTTACACCATCTTCGTTATCATGGCCATAGCCTCTAAAAAGTGTCTGAGACCCTGTGTCAGCGTTATGATCAAAAATGTAGCAGCGATCTATATCTAGCGATTCCGATAACCAGTTTATTATATGATCAAGAGCATCATCAATATCCTTGTTTACAATAAGTTCTTTAAGGCATTTGGCAACGGTATAAATGGGAGTATCAACGATATTTAAATCAACGTTTGTCATAGGTTTTGTTATACCGGCTACAGAAATAGGATTTGAAGTTTAAGGTACTTAATATTAAAATCTCTAACCCGGAAACCAGGTTTGTATATATAAACGTTCCAGAAATGGGAATTATTATCTGAAATATCCTTTTTTATCTAAGCACTTTCATTTTAACCATATCGATTCTCGTATCGCTAACGCTGAGAACTTCAAACTCGTACCTGTCTATGATAATTCTCTCTTTTTGTGTGGGGATTGTTTCATGCTCTGCAATTATATATCCTGAGAGCGTTTCAGAATCGTTGGTGTTGAATTCAAGATCAAATTTTTCCTGTAAGTAATCAATTTCGAGCCTGCCGCTAAAAAGATATTCATCCTCAGCTATTTGCTTAGCTACAAACTCTTCTACGTCATACTCATCTTTTATTTCCCCAAAAATTTCTTCAAGCACATCTTCCATTGTTACAATGCCTGCTGTGCCACCAAACTCATCGACAACCCACGCAATACTTTTTCTTTCCTTTGAAAATTTTGTAATGAGATCTGTTGCACTCATGCTTTCCGGAACTGCGGGAATGGGAAGTAAAATAGATTGAATATCTGCAGGGTTTTTAAACAGATCTAACTGATGAATATATCCCTGAATGTTGTCGATGTTCTCATCGTACACAATCATTTTGCTCAGCTTTGTGTTGATCATATGCTGCCGCGCTTCAGTGATTGTGGATTTTATATCAACTCCGTCAACTTCAGTTCTTGGTACAAGGCACTGCCTGATCTTAACCGTTGCTAACGATAAGGCATTCTCAAAAAGTTCAGTATTTAACTCCTGTGTCTCTTCATCCTGCGCTCTATTTTGCCGGTAAAATTGTTCGAGGTCTACCTTGTTAAACACAATATTCTTTTCTGATATTTTGGTATTGAAGACATACTTTAACACCCACGCAGCAATGTTCACCATCAAAGATGCAATGGGATAAAACAAGGTATAGAAGAACTTTATAACCGGTGCGAAGAAGTTTAATAGTGTATCATTCTTTGCCCTGAAAACAGCCCTTGGTAAAAACTGGCTTATGAAGATCACCAGCGAGGCAGAGATGACAATATTGATAATTAATAACACGTACGAATTCTCAATCCCTAACGATCGCCAAACAGGAGAGAGGCTAATCCCAATCAATAAAGAAAATATAACCAGCGATAAGTTTGCTCCAACTATACAGGTTTCGATTAATCTTGCCGGGTGCTCTATAAACTTTGATAAAATGATGCCACTGCTTTTGCCTTGCTTCTTTCTTAGCTCAATTCCAAGACGATTTACGCTTACAAAGGCAATCTCAACACCTTCAAAAAAAGCGATGAGCAGCAGCGCAAGAACCAAACAGATAATCAGTATTACAGCCTCGTTCATATCGATAGGTATAAATATAATAAACAAAAACTAATACTGCGCAAGGGTAGGTTTTGTATTGATAACCGTTTCTATTTGATTCATCACTTCATCTGAAAGATTTTCAAGTACGTCGAGGGCTTTAAGATTTTCCAGTAGTTGCTCTTTTTTAGTAGCGCCAAGTATAGCTGTAGTAACATTTGGATTTTTGATACACCATGCGATACTCAAGGCAGCAAGGGAGCAACTTAATCTATCTGCGATCTGCTGAAGCCCTTTTACTTTTTCTATCTTCTGGTCAGATAGATGTTTTTCCTTTAACCAATCAAATCCTTCAATAGCAAGTCGCGAACCTTCGGGAATACCCGCGTTGTATTTACCGGTTAGTAAGCCTGCTGCAAGAGGGCTCCAGATAGTAGTACCTAAACCGATGTTCTTGAATATTTGCAGGTATTCGTTTTCGATCTTTTCCCTGTTGAACATATTATACTCAGGCTGCTCCATCGTTGGTCCTATTAGCTTGTATTGTTGTGCAAACATGTGAGCTTCCATTATCTCCTGGGCACTCCATTCGCTTGTACCCCAATATAAAATTTTGCCTTGCTGAATAAGGTGATTCATTGTCCAAACCACTTCATCTATGGGAGTATTTTTATCGGGTCTATGGCAGAAATAAAGATCAAGATAGTCTAACTGCAATCTT
>DASVST010000213.1:0-22196 GCA_036387965.1 Segetibacter sp.
GGACGGGCTAACCTTGTTAATCCTGAAAACCCTGTAAATTTCCAGGAAACTATAACAGTTGCGAATCAAGGTCTTTTAGAAATTTTCGATTTTCCTTTCATTGCAGGGGATGCAAGATCAGCGCTTAAAGAACCCAATTCAATCATTATTAATGAAGATCTATCTAAGAGGCTCTTTGGTAGAACAGATGTTGTTGGCAAAACCCTGCAGTATAATTTTCTCGATGCTCCGATGAAAATAACGGGTGTTTTTAAAAACCATCCAAGTAACTCAAGCTTCGATTTTAATAATGTTATTTCTGAAGGATCAATGAATTGGGAGACCAACGATTGGACATCAAATAATTTCACGGTATATACCCTGCTAAAGCCCAATTCCGATCCGGTAATTGTTTCAGACAAACTGAAACGACTTTTGCTTGACAATGTTAAGCCTGATGTAGGTACTACTTTTTCGTTTAACCTTCAGCCTTTGAAAGACATCCATTTAAAGTCTGAAAATATTGTTGATGGTGGAAGGAATTCCAATGTAGAATCTATCGCGCAGGGTAATCCGTTGTACATAAAGATATTCTCTTTTGTTGCTCTTTTTATACTTCTGATCGCTGCTATCAATTACATGAATCTTACTACAGCAAGGGCTTCCAGTCGTTTAAAGGAAATTGGTGTTCGTAAAACAATTGGAGCTTTCAAAAGCCATTTGATAAAACAATTTTTACTTGAATCCTTGTTAGTAACGCTTATATCATTCGTACTTGCTGTGGTTTGTGTAAACCTTTTGCTTCCAGCTCTTAACAGCTTTGTCAATAAGCAACTTTCTCTCGGCTTTTCAACTGATTACCGCATCTGGCTTACTGCTTTTGCCCTGGTTATTATCCTGGGCTTTTTATCCGGCAGTTACCCGGCATTGATGCTTTCGCGTTTAAAGCCAGTTCTGTTATTGAAAGGAATGAAAGTTCCGATCAAAGGCGATTTGTCGATAAGAAAAGGCTTAGTTGTTTTTCAATTTTCTATTTCAATTGTAATGATCATTGCAACGATCGTTCTTTTCTTGCAGGTACGTTTCTTAAATAATACAGATCTCGGCTTTAATAAAGATCTGCTTGTGGTGATTGATGTAAATACTGGAAAGGCAAGATCAGAATTTGAGACCATTAAAACTGAGATAGCTAAAATTCCAACAGTAAAAAATATTTCAGTTACATCACGAGTTCCCGGTGAGTGGAAGTCTTACAGAACGATCAAAATAAAAAATACCGGCACCGGCGACGATCATAAAGTTGCTTACTTGTTTGGTGCAGATAAAGACTTCTTAAAAACATTTGAAGTTAAACTTGTGAGTGGCAGAAATTTCAATACTCCTAATGATTCGAACAGCATTATTATTAATGAAACGGCTGCCAGGTTGCTAAACATAACTGAACCCTCAGAGCAACTTGTTGAGATACCATCCTTTTCAAGTGGTAGCGGAACCTTCCAGCCCATTAATTCAACTAATACCCCTTTCAAGCCTAGAGTGGTTGGGATAGTAAAAGATTTTCACTTCCAGTCATTACGCGAAAAGATTGAGCCTTTGGTGTTGGCCTATAACAAAAACCCAATCCAACCTATTGATTATTTTACAGCAAAAATAGAGGCCAAAGATGTGCAGGGAACGTTAGACAAATTAAAGGCAGTAATGGTAAATATTGATAAGGAGGATCCTTTTGAATACCATTTTCTTGATGAACAACTTGCCAGGTTTTATGTTGAAGACCAACGACGCCAAACCCTGCTGATCTGGATAGCTATGGCTACAATATTCATTGCTTGTTTAGGACTGTTTGGCTTAGCAACTTATTCTGCACGGCAAAGAGTGAAAGAAATAGGCGTAAGAAAAGTGTTGGGTGCAACTCTGCTAAATATCACTGCATTACTTTCAAAAGATTTTTTAAAGCTGGTGTTGATAGCTAATGTAATTGCCTTTCCTGTTGCACTATGGGCAATAAACAAGTGGCTGCAGGAATATGCTTACCATGTTAGTATAGAATGGTGGGTGTTTGCGTTGGCTGCTGCTGTAGCAATTCTTATTGCCTTAGTAACTGTGAGCTACCAGGCCATTAAAGCGGCGTTTGTAAACCCGGTAAAAAGTTTAAGAACAGAATAAAACCTCAACCCTATGCTTAAAAACTATATAAAAATTGCCTGGCGCAACCTGATGAAGAATAAGGTTCTTTCCTTCATCAACATCTTCGGTTTATCTATCGGATTAACCTGTTGCATCCTCATTTCATTGTACATCTTTAATGAATTAAGTTACGATACGCATCATAAGAATGGCGATCGTGTATACCAACTTGGCTCAAGTTCAAGCATATCAGGTAAGGATGAGCGCTATGCCACAACATCTGCACCGGTGGGCAGAGCAATGCAAACAGAGTTTCCTGAAATACAGGACCAGGCAAGGTTGATGAGACTTTTCTCTGATGATAAAACATTGATCAAGTATACAGACGCAAGTGGTAACTCAAACTCATTTTACGAAACGAGAGGCTACCTGGCAGATTCTTCCTTTTTCAGAATCGTAACATTCTTTTTCAAAGAAGGTAATGCTCAAACAGCATTAATTGAGCCCAATACTGTTGTTGTATCAGATGAGTTAGCTCAAAAGATGTTTGGTAAAGAGAGCGCAATAAACAAAGTGATCCGCATTAATAGTGGTACGAACGGCGATACCACTTTTAGGATTACAGGAGTCTTTCAGCCATCTACTACGCCATCGCATATCGATGCGCAATTCATAATGTCTTTCAAAGGTGGAAGAATGAATAACATGGCGAACGTAAACCCGAGCATGCTCAACAACAACATGTTCTTTACTTATTTTTTACTTAAAGAGGGAGCCGATGCGAAGAATTTAGAAAGCAAGTTTACTGCTTTTGTTGATAAACACATGGGACAGGAATTAAAGGCATCAGGAAGAGACAGAAAACACTTTATCACCAACATAAAAGATATACATCTCAACAGTAACATAACAAAAAACGTAACTGCTTCAGGCAGCGTTACTTCTTTGTTTATCCTTGGTTCAATAGCGATCCTAACTCTCTTAATAGCATGTATCAATTTTATGAACATGTCTACTTCGAACTCTTCCCGCAGAGCATCAGAAGTAGGTGTACGAAAAGTTTTAGGTGCACTTAAAGGTGGATTACTTCGACAGTTTCTTAGCGAGTCTTTATTGATGGCTGGAGTTGCGTTGTTGGTCGCAATAGTACTCACCATCTTATTGCTTCCATTGTTTGAGCAAGTATCGGGTAAGACTTTAATAGTATCGTTCGAGCAGCATGCTCTTATATTCATCGGCTTTGTATTGTTAGCAATAATCACTGGCTTTTTAGCAGGCAGCTACCCGGCATTTTATCTATCATCTTTCAAACCTATTCAAGTACTGAAAGGAAAGTTCAATAATTCACTTGCTGCGGTATCGTTAAGAAAAGGAATGGTAGTATTTCAATTCGTGATCTCAATAGCTTTAATCGTTGCTTCGGTTGTTATAGCAAACCAGATGAAGTATATGAGAGAGAAGGATCTTGGCTTTGTAAAAGATCAACAGATAATTTTACCGTTGCGAAGCTCTACTGCTAAATCAGCTTCAATGGCTTTCAGGAACGAGGTTGCCGGCATGCCGGGAATAAAAAGTGCAGGTGCATCTTTCTACTATCCCGGGACATCTAATCCTACTGATTGGCTTCTTTTTAAAGAGGGAGAATCTAAGGCTGATGCGAAGCAGGTTCATATAAATTTTGTGGATGATAAGTTTCTTCAAACATTGGACATTAAGCCTGTAGCAGGAAGAGTGTTTAGCTATAACATTGCTTCAGATAGTGCAAGCGGAATCATATTAAATGAAGAAGCTGTAAAAAAATATGGCTTCACTTCTCCCGAAGCTGCAATTGGTAAATGGCTTGGCTTTGAGCCAGGTGAAGAATTATACAGGCTGTATGTTGTAGGCGTTGTAAAAAACTTTCATTTCGAAGATTTAAGCGCTGATATTAAACCTTACGCGTTCTTATTAAACAGTGGTTCAAGGTTCAATTATATAGTAGCACATGCCCAACCAAAAAACATCAGCAATACTTTAGCAGCTCTTGAAAATGCATGGAAAAAACTGAACCCAACCGAACCGTTTGAATATAGTTTTCTTGAGCAGGACTTTCAAAAGAACTACGAAGCAGAAAGCAGACAGGCAAGCCTGATAAACTCTTTTACTATCATCGCCATAATAATCTCCTGCCTCGGTTTGTTTGCTCTTGCAACATTTAGTGCTGAGCAGCGTACAAAGGAAATAGGCGTTCGTAAAGTGTTAGGGGCAACAGTCACAAATATTGTTGCACTGATTTCAAAAGACTTCTTGAAGTTGGTTGGAATAGCTATTGTGATTGCGTGCCCGATCGCCTGGTTCGCTATGGATAAATGGCTTCAGAATTTCGCATTTAGAGTTGGCATCTCGTGGCAGGTATTTGCTCTTACCGCGTTACTAGCCATATTTGTTGCCCTGTTTACAATAAGCTTCCAGGCAATAAAAGCAGCTATTTCAAATCCCGTAAAAAGTTTAAGAACAGAGTAAACATCAACCTATGATAAAAAACTATATAAAGATTGCTTTTCGCAACCTATGGAGAAACAAGGTTTTTTCATTGATCAATATCATGGGACTTGCAGTTGGAATGACAGCCTGCTTCCTGATCTTTTTGTACGTTACATTTGAGAGGAGTTATGACTCCTTTCATACCAAAGCTCCCAATATTTACCGGCTGGTTACAGATGTAAAAACGCCGAGTGAAACAATTCATGCAGGTATTACATCTTGGCCAATGGCTCCGAATATTAAGGCTGATTTTCCTGAAGTTGAATCATTCACCCGTGTACAGTCTACAAGTATGTTGGTTACAAAAGATGACAAAAAATTCCAGGAGGAAAGAGTGATGTGGGCCGATTCTACTTTCTTTAAAACCTTTGACTTTAAGCTAAGCAAAGGGAACATGGAAACAGTATTAAAAGATCCTTTTACAGTAGTACTAACCAAATCAGCGGCTAAAAAATATTTCGGCGATGCTGATCCTTTAGGGCAAACATTAAAGCTATACGACTATTATCCTGCAACAGTTACGGGGTTAATGAATGATATACCTGAGAACTCCCATATCAAAGCAGATATAGTTGTTTCTATGTCTTCACTAACTCAAAAGATTAGTCCCACACAAGATGAACAGTGGACAAACTTTGATGCTACAACTTATTTACTACTGAAGCCTGGTGCAGACCCAAGTTCTTTAGAGAGTAAGCTTCCTGCTTTTTTAGAGAAACATACTGGTAAAGACATGGACGCAAGCAAGATGTCTTTCACTTTATTTCTTGAGCCATTGAAAGACGTTTACATGAACGCAGACAGAGATGATGCAATTGAAAATGGCAATAGAAATAATGTCTTTATATTCTCTATTATCGCTGCATTTATTTTATTTATAGCCTGCATCAACTTTGTAAACCTAACAACGGCTCGGTCAACAGAACGTGCTAAAGAAGTAGGTATAAGAAAAGTTGTAGGAGCCGAAAGAACCCAGCTAATGCGGCAGTTTATTGGTGAATCATTAATACTGTCTTTGATTGCCATGTTAATCGCAATTTGTTTATCTGTTTTATTACTTCCATTGTTCAATCAACTAGCGGGCAAAACAATAAGTACAGGTATCTTTTCAAACATCTATTATTTGTTACTTCTTTTAACTGCGGCTATCGGAATAGGATTGCTTGCAGGAATCTATCCAGCCCTGGTGTTATCTTCTTTCAAGCCCATTATTGTATTAAAAGGACGCTTTGCAACAGGCAATAGAGGTATTGTATTAAGAAAAGGATTAGTGGTTGCGCAATTCACAATATCTATAGCATTGATCATCGGAACCATTGTTGTCTACAACCAGATGAAGTACATGCGCAACCAGGACCTCGGCTTTAGCAAAGACCAGATGTTGATTATAGATACACAAGGTGACGCCGCAAAGACTTCATTGAAAAATGAAATTGAAAAGCTTTCACAGGTTAAGTCAACAACGTTCTCGTCAACTGTTCCCGGCGGTTCACATTCAAAAGCATACTCCGAAATTGAAAACCCAAAAGGCGACTTGCAGGTTGCTAATCTTGACTTGTATTTTGTTGATTTTGATTACATTCCTCAATACAATATCAAGATGGTTGCTGGCAGATCTTTCTCCCGGGATTTTGCGACTGACACTACACAAGCATTGATATTAAATGAAGCCGCCGTAAAGTTTTTTGGTTACAGCTCACCGCAAGCAGCGATTGGCAGGCGTTTTAAACAATGGGGTCGCGAAGGCAAGATTATAGGTGTGACGAAAGACTTCCACTACCATTCTCTTCAAGAGAATATACAACCTTTAAGCATGCGCATTGAACCAACTCGCAGCCATCTTTTATCGGTGAACGTTTCGGGAAAAGATTTACCTGCAACAATCGCCGCTATTGAAAACAAATGGAAGACGATGATACCGAGAAAACCATTCAGCTATTATTTTCTCGACGAGTTTTTTGACAGGCAATACAGAAGCGAAGAAAGGTTCGGAAACCTGTTTTTAAACTTTGCCATCCTTGCTATTTTTATTTCCTGCCTTGGCTTATTAGGTCTTGCTTCTTACAGCACGATACAGCGTACAAAAGAAATAGGGGTACGAAAGGTTATGGGGGCTACCGTAGCAAATATTATTAACCTTCTTTCAAAAGACTTTTTAAAACTCGTGCTTATTTCGTTTTTTATTGCGGCACCGGTTGCCTGGTATTTTATGTACCAGTGGTTAGAAAATTTTGCATATCGTACTAATATAAGTTGGTGGGTTTTTGTAATAGCTGGTATACTTTCTTTTTCAGTTGCGCTACTAACAACAAGCTTTCAGGCAATTAAAGCAGCTATATCAAACCCTGTAAAAAGTTTAAGAGCAGAATAAGTATTAAGTACTAAGACAAAATAGTTATGAACTAAGCAACAGAATATCAATTGAGCTTCTGTTGCGTCGCACACTTGTACTGCAGTAAAATTGGTGAACAAAGTTATACAAGTTGAAGGGAGTGACACAACGATGATGACTAGAATTACAAATGTTGGCTAAATAAATAACTATGCTAAAAAACTATTTGAAAGTAGCAATGCGCTACCTGACCAAACACAAAGGGTATACTTTTATAAACGTGTTAGGATTAGCTGTGGGTATTGCTACATGCATCCTGATCATGTTGTTTGTAAAGAGTGAGTGGAGCTTCGATCGCTTTCATTCTAAGGCTGATCGTATACATCGTGCATGGCTACAAGAGCATTATGAAGGAGAAATATTCAACAGCACAGCTACTCCTATTCCACTATCTAATGTATTGCAATCTAATTTGACTGAGGCAGAAAAGGTTTGCAGAGTCACAGATATGAGTACGTTCATTACTCATAATAACAACAGGTTAAATGGTCAGTTTACTTTAGTGGACAGTACATTTTTTGATGTGTTTGATTTCAAATTGAAACAAGGAAACATAGATAATCCTTTCCCCACATCACATTCAATAATTCTCACAGAGGCTGAAGCAAAGCGCATATTTGGAAAGGAGCCTGCAATGGGTAAAAATATTCAATTGAGTGTGAGAGATAGTATTGTACTCTTTACTGTATCCGGAATTGCGGCTAATCCACCACTGGAATCTTTTACGCAATTTGAAATGCTAATTCCCTTTTCTAATGCTTCTTATATATGGAGTGAGCAAAGCCGGAATAGTGCGTGGTCAAACGTGGTTGTACAAACTTTTGTTTTGCTAAAGCCAAACGCAAACCTGCCGCAAGTACATAGAAAGATTGATTTGGCTATGCAACCTTTGGTAGCCAAAAACTACAAGCCGGGTCAATACCTTGTACGCTTGCAACCACTAAAAGATATTTACTTTAACACCACACTACCTGAAGAAGTTGAGTCTGCAAGTGATCCAAAGTATTCTTATATATTGGGCACTATAGGCATACTTATTCTACTGATTGCCTGCATCAATTTTGTTACACTTTCAGTTGGCAGGTCAGTTACACGTGCACTGGAAGTAGGAGTAAGAAAAGTGTTAGGTGCTGAACGCCGCCAGATTATGATGCAGTACTGGAGCGAAGCACTTTTACTCACACTGCTCTCAGTTATCATTGGAGTTGCTCTGTCAATGATCCTCCTGAAATCTTTCAACCAATTGGCCAATCGTGAACTTGTATTTGCTTTCAACTTTTTTACAGTTGCTTTTATTTGTCTACTTACAATATTGATTGCCTTGTTAGCAGGCATTTACCCCTCAATTGTACTTTCTAATTTCAAACCAATCCAGGTTTTGAAGGGCAAATTACAAGTGGGAAGCCTCGGCATTTTCAGAAAAGCATTAGTTGTTGGTCAGTTCGTAGCATCTATTGTAATGATAATTGCAACAATTACAGTGGGACGGCAATTAGAATATTTAAGTACAAAAGATCTTGGATTCAACAGGGAGCATGTAATAGTAGTGGCTACAAGTTTAAACATTGCAGAAGGACGAACGTTCGCACAAAAATACATTGGAGAACTTCAGAAAAATCCCAACATCATCAATAGCACTGCTTCTATTTATGGAATGCACAATTATGGTTGGATGACAATGGGTTTTAAAGATGACAAAAATGTATTCAGGCAGTTTAAGTTTAATGCCATTGATCCGGATTTTGTGAATACAATGGATCTGAAAATTGTACAAGGGAGAAATTTTGAAAAAGGGAATGCTGCAGATTCAAATTATGTACTCGTTAATGAA
Source organism: Segetibacter sp. (assembly GCA_036387965.1). Classification (GTDB taxonomy): domain Bacteria; phylum Bacteroidota; class Bacteroidia; order Chitinophagales; family Chitinophagaceae; genus Segetibacter. The sequence goes on from DASVST010000213.1 coordinate 8,853, forward strand.
ACTTTTGTAAAGGAGTATGGATGGAAAAAACCTATTGGTGAAAAGTTGCCGGGAAAATACGAGCAAACAGTAATAGGTGTGGTTAAAGATTTTAATGTTGAAGCACTTTATACGTCTATAGAACCAGTTGTGATGGCACTTAACCCTAAAAATATTTTTGAAAAGTCTTCTGATGTCAGCTATGGTGTATCACCCCGTCCGAGAGTATCAGTACGTTTCAAAGGTGGTGATGCACAAGCGCACCTTGAGCAATTGAAAGCCGCATGGAAATCTGTTGCAGGCGATAGGGAATTTAATTCAGCATTTCTTGATGAAGCATTGGCTGCAGCTTATCAACAAGAACAAAGGTTAGGCAAGATTGTTAACTATGCTTCGTACTTATCAATATTCATTTCGTGCCTTGGATTATTTGGTTTAGCAACATTGGTTGTTGTGAGGAGAACTAAAGAGATAGGCATTCGTAAAGTTCTGGGTGCAGATGTTACAAGTATTGTACGGCTTCTTTCTAAAGATTTTGTGGTGCTTGTTTTGGTTGCTGCTTTAATAGCATTTCCCGTTGCATGGTGGGCACTTTCAGATTGGCTTCAAGACTTTACCTATAGAATAAATATTCCTTTGTGGGTATTTGTTGTGGCTGCTCTGCTTGCTTTGATTGTCGCTTTATTAACCGTGAGCTTTCATGCAGTAAGAGCTGCGTTAGCAAATCCGGTTAAGAGTTTACGAACAGAATAAAGTAGTAAGTATTAAGTCAAAACGTATATAGTCAAACTTGATCGAAGTGGATGGACTGAGAAACGAGTTGTTGAGCGATAAATAGGATTGTAAGTACATCAGAATTATTATATCATACATCAGAAATATAAAACTATGTTTAAAAATTACTTCAAAATCGCAGTAAGAAATCTCTTCAAGAATAAGCTGTATTCCTTTGTAAATATTTTTGGGCTTACAATAGGAATAACGAGTTGTATTCTTATTGGCATCTACATAACACACGAATTAAGCTTCGATGAATTCCATAAAAATGCCGATCGTATTACACGTGTCACAATGGATTATAATGGTGGCGATGCACAGACTAAGGTTTCCAGCACAGGAACAAAAGTCGGCCCGCAGTTTACAAGAACCTTTCCTGATGTGGAGACCTACGCCCGTACTGTAAAATATACACGTGTATTAAAATACCAGGATAAGCAGTTTGAGGAAAAGAATGTTCTCTATGCAGATTCCGCATTCTTTTCCATGTTTTCTTTTCCCCTTGTTTCAGGGAACCCTGCAACGGCTTTAGATGCGCCGGACAAAATAGTGTTGACAGAAACATCAGCAAAAAAATATTTTGGTAGTGAGAACCCTGTGGGTAAGATCATCAGGATTAGCGATACAAAAGATTTTATTGTTTCTGGTGTTGCTGCAGATGCTCCCGATAACTCCCAGATTAAATTCGATTTCGTTTGTTCTTTTACCTCTTTAGGTGCATCCAAAGAAGAAAAGTGGTGGGAGGCAAACTATGTTACTTACCTGCTTCTTAAAAACAAAGACAAGATCAACCCTTTGCAACAACAGGTTTATACTTATATGAAAGATGTAAGTAAAACCGAGTTGGAGATGGAAGGAAGCAGTTATCTTACTTATCACCTTGAGCCGCTTACTAAAGTTCACCTTTATTCAGAACTTGACGGGTTAGAGCCGAACAACAACATCGTTTACATTTATGTACTTGCTATAGTTGCCATTCTTATCTTATTAATTGCTTGTGTAAACTATACTAACCTAAGCACTGCACAATCAGCAGGCAGAAGTGCTGAGATCGGTATAAGAAAAGTATTAGGAGCAAGAAAGAGACAGGTGTTCAACCAGTTCATTAGTGAGTCTGTTTTCTTTACACTTGTGGCTGTTGTTTTCGCATTAATATTTTCCTTATTACTGCTCCCCTTCTTTAACCAGCTTTCTGGAAAAGAATTAAGCAGCACAGTTTTATTCAAGCCTCTCACACTAATATCCTTATTGATTCTTGCATTGTTTGTTGCCTTAGTGGCGGGTTCTTATCCGGCAGTCATTTTATCTAATGTCAAACTGATCAAAGTTTTAAAATCAGGCTTCAGTTTTTCATCGGGTGGTGGTGGCTTAAGAAAATCACTTATTGTGTTCCAGTTTGTTATCTCCTTATTCCTTATCACATCTACAATTGTTATTTTAAAGCAGTTAGGCTATATCAGGAGTAAGGATCTTGGGTATAATAAAGAGCAACTGCTGGTATTGCCGTTGGATAGTAAGATGTCGTCGAACTATGATGAGCTTAAACAAGCGATTGCTAATAATCCTAATGTTGTGAGCGTTGCTGCTGCGTATGAAACTCCTACACATATCGATTGGGGAGACGGCCTTAGGAAAGCAGGTGAAGACAAAGGAATTACTGTAAGTGCATTTCCTGTTGATGAGGATATCGTTAAAACATTAGACTTAAAAATTATTGCAGGCTCTGATTACACACAAGCAGATGTGCAGGCGTTCGATACTTCAAATGGTGGAAAAAACCTCAAGTACACTTACATGCTTAATGAGTCTGCTGTTAAAGCGATGGGATGGACACCTGAAGAAGCAATAGGAAAAGCAGTATCAAAGGGCAGAGATGGTATTGTTAAAGCAGTGGTTAAGGATTTTCACTTCCGCTCATTTCATGAGGAAATCAGTCCTTTAGTCATTTTTCTTGATAAGAGAATGACACAGGTTATGTTCGTTAAGATCGCTGAAGAAAATGTAAAATCCACTATAGATCAATTACAGTCAGTATGGAAACAACGTGTACCTCATCGCCCTTTTGAATATCACTTTTTAGATGAAGATTATGACGCCTTATATAAGGCTGAAGAACGTACAGCAGGTGTATTCACTACATTCTCTTCTTTAGCAATCTTACTTGCATGTCTTGGCTTATTTGCCTTAAGTGCCTTTGAATTGGTAAAGCGCACAAAAGAGATAGGCATAAGGAAAGTATTGGGTGCAACAGTTACAAACATTGTTGGCTTGCTGGCAAAAGATTTTCTAAAGCTTATCATCATAGCAATGGTGATTGCGTTCCCGGTTGCCTGGTTCGTTACAAATAAGTGGCTGGAGGATTTTACATATCGTGTTAGTATTGGCTGGTGGATGTTTGCAATAGCAGCAACACTTGTTTTATTTATAGCACTATTTACGATAAGTGTACAGGCTATAAAAGCAGCATTAGCTAACCCTGTTAAAAGTTTAAGAACTGAATAGAGTATGGAGTACTGAGTCAGATGAGAAAAACAACCCGTCATGCTGAACTTGTTTCAGCATCTCCTGGCCAACATTTGTTTAATAAAAACCTGCTTATTACGTTAACAAACACCAGGAGATCCTGAAATAAATTCAGGATGACGCCAGTACCTGTAACAAAAACTAACAACAAACGTATTACTAAATCAAAAAAAAATAATTATGAAAAAGTACCTGCTATCATTAATGCTATTATTACCCGGACTTACCTTACTGGCGCAAAACAATAACGATAAGGAACCATTTACAACAAAAACATTCAGCGAAGCAGTAAGAAATGTTGAAGTAAAAACATCGGGCGGAAGTATTTCTGTAACGGGAGCTGATGCAGGTAGTTCACGGGTTGAAGTCTATGTTCGTGCGAATAATGGAAGAGATATTCTAATATCACAGGATGAAATAAAAAGAAGGCTTTCTGAAGATTATGATCTTGAAATTTCTGTAAATAATAGCAAGCTAACTGCAATCGCAAAACCCAAAGAAAGAAATATGGACTGGAAGAAAGCTTTAAGCATTTCTTTCAAGGTATTTGTTCCTAAGAATGTGACGACTGATCTTGCAACAAGCGGTGGAAGTATTTCTTTAAGAGATCTTACCGGAAACCAAGATTTCTCTACGAGTGGAGGAAGCTTACACGTAGAAAACCTGAGTGGAAAAACAAAAGGAAGAACTTCTGGTGGAAGCATTCATGTTTCTAATAGTAAAGATGAAATCGACCTCTCTACAAGTGGCGGTAGTATTCATGCAGATAAGTGTACTGGGAATATAAAACTTTCTACTTCGGGTGGTTCAGTAAACTTAAAGTCTTTAAATGGAAATATTAAAGCAAATACAAGCGGTGGAACAGTACGTGGCGAAGATATATCTGGCGAGCTTGAAACGCATACTTCAGGTGGCAGCATCAAACTGAAAGATCTGTCGTGCAGCCTTGAGACCTCAACAAGTGGCGGGCATATAGATGTTTCGATCAAAGAGCTCGGTAAGTTCGTAAAGATCCATAACTCAGGCGGCAATATTGATCTGCAAATCCCTAATAACAAAGGATTAGACCTGAAACTGAGAGGCGACAGGGTAAACTCAGGCGAATTAAAAAAGTTTGATGGAAGAATAGAAAAGGACAGGATAGATGGCACCATAAACGGCGGCGGTATTCCAGTAAGTGTAAATGCTGGCAGCGGCAGGGTAAATGTTTCCTTTAATTAGTCTAACCAGATACAGTGTTGTTGTATCAAAAGCGAACACAAATGTATCGGAAACGAACATTTTCGTAGTATAATGATACCTAACTTGCTGATATTCTGATGCTTATATTCTGGCATATTGTTAAGGTATATTGAGTGCGCTGTTAATATGCAGCACTTAAAAGAACATCTATGTTTTTTCACAACCTTAACCAGATATTCCGTAGCCTCTGGCGTTATAAAAGTTTTTCTCTAATAAACTTACTTGGCTTAGCGTTAGGCATCACAGCTATTATTGTAATTTTTCTTATTACTGACTTTGAAAGCAAATTTGATAATCTACACTCAACAGATAATATATACCGGGTTGTAAGTAAGGAAAATGGCACAAGCGGCATAGACTACTCCGCGGCTGTGCCATACCCTACAGGAAAGTTTTTAAATACAGAATCAACAACAGGTGTATTTACCCAAACGCACTACGTGGATGAAATGAACGTCAAAATTGGTAACCAATCTCCGTTCATTGAAAAGAATGTGTTGTTTGCTGATTCCATGTTCTTCAATGTTTTAGATTTTGCAAAGGTGAAAGAATTTTGGTTAAAAGGAAATCCTTCCACCTCCCTGCACGAGCCACGAAAAGCAATTCTTACTGCGAGTACAGCAAAAAAGTATTTCGCAGATAAAGAACCAATTGGTCAGATAATTAAGCTTGATAACAAAGCCGAAGTAGAGGTTGTTGCAGTTATAAAAGATGTTCCTGCTACAACACACCTTCCCTTTGCAATGATTGTTTCTTATTCCACCTTAAATAAAGAATTTTTATCTGGGCTTGATCCTAATTCTTGGACTTTTGTCAGTAACGGCTTTTGCTATGCTAAGTTACCTGCGAATACAAACCTTCCACAATTGAACAGCGCTTTAGCTGCCATGATTCAAAAGAACATTAAAGACGAAAGAGCGAAAAAAGAGATATACTTTTTGCAGCCGCTAAAAGACATACATTTTAATTTACTCTTTGAGACAAGTAATCCATCTTACACCGTTAGCTATAGGTACTTAACCATGCTGTTGTTGTTAGGTGGATTTATCATCTTAATTGCGTGCATAAACTATATCAACCTCTCTACCTCACTTGCATTCGCAAAAGCAAAAGAAGTTGGTATTCGCAAAAGTATTGGAGCATCTCGAAAACAACTCTTCTTCCTTTACATGCAGGAAACATTTATCATTACCATTACAGCAACGATTGCCGCTATATTTTTAGCAATATTACTGCTACCGTATGTTAATCAACTGCTTGATAAAAGCCTCTCAATTGATCAACTAGTAGATTTTAAATTTATAGCCGGTGGAATCATATTGCTCCTGTTGATCAGTTTCATATCCGGCGCTTATCCTTCTATTGTTCTTTCAGGTTTCAATCCAATCGTCACTCTAAAAGGCAAGGCAGTTTTGCCGGGAAGATCATCTACTATTTTAAGAAAAGCATTAGTAGCTTTTCAGTTTACAACGTCTATCGCTTTAATCATTTGCACAATTGTGATTGCACGCCAAATGCAATACTTTAAAAGTAAACCTTTGGGCTTTAATAAAGAAGCAGTTGTTGAGGTTTCAATACCTGATTCTGATAGTGCTAAAAGAGAAAGCTTGCGTACGCTGTTAGCTCAAGAGAAAGGAATTAAAGATCTTTCGTTTTGCCTTGGTGCTCCAATTTCGGAAAACGGATTCAACACGGATTTAAAATCTCCAAGATTTCAGCAAGGCTCGCAACACAACGTAAAAGTAATACCCAGTGACCTGAAGTACGCATCTACATACGGACTAAAACTTTTAGCCGGAAGATGGTTGTTACCTGGTGAAGAAAAAAACATAGGTAGTGGGTTTGTAGTAAATGAGCAATTAACAAAAGAGTTAGGCTTTAAAAATCCGGAGGAAGCAATTGGACATAGAATTACTATAGGTATAAATGAGATGAATGCTCCTATCGTTGGGGTTACACAAAATTTTCATGTAAGCTCCTTACATCGTGAAATCGTCCCAACGCTAATGACACCATTTCCATATTTTTATTATGCAGCAGGAGTAAAGTTGCATCCTGCTGATGTTCGTAATACACTTGCAAGTATTGAGAAAAGCTGGAGGAAAATCTTTCCGGAGCAGGTGTATGAGTTTTCATTTGTGGATGAAGCACTTGCACGTAGCTACGAGCAGGAGAATAGGGACTTCGCCCTTTTTAAAGTGTTTTCAATTGTATCGATCTTTATTTGCTGCATAGGTTTGTGGGGATTGATCGCCTTTGTGGTAGTAAGAAAAACGAAAGAGATTGGAATAAGAAAGGTACTTGGAGCAAGTGTAAAAGGAATCGTGTTTTTGATCTCGAAAGAGTTTGTGTTACTTGTTATTTTAGGCTTGTTAATAGCCTCTCCAATTGCATGGTATTTTATGAACAACTGGCTACAAGACTTTGCTTACAGAATAAATATTAGCTGGTGGATATTTGCTGTAGCTGGTGCAGTTGCTTTGGGAATTGCTTTCATCACAATAAGCTTCCAGGCGGTTAAAGCTGCTCTTGCAAACCCCACGAAGAATCTGAGATCGGAATAAACCAAAACGAAAGATGTTCAAGAACTATTTAAAAACTGCAATACGAAGCCTTAGAAAAAACGGGTTGTTTTCTGCCATCAATATTTTTGGGCTTGCTTTAAGTATGTCGGTTTGTTTAATAGCATTGATAGTAATAAAAGATGCTTTCACATACGACACTTTTCATCCGAATGGAGAAAGAACTTATCGCATTATCACAGAAGTAACATCTAAGGATGGTGAAAATAGAAGGTGGGCAACTACTGCTTTACCTTTGTCGGAGAAACTGGCAAGTGATTTCCCTTTTGTAGAGAAGACAGCCAGGGTTTATAATATCATCTCGGATAATGCTAAATATAATTCTAAAGGCATCAATGTTGAAGGCGCATTCAGTGATCCTGCTTTCTTCGACCTCTTTGGGTTTGAGCTTTTATATGGAGATAAGAGAACAGCATTAAATACACCTTACTCTGTTGTACTAACACAAGAAACTTCTGAGTTGTTTTTCAAAAACGAAAACCCTGTTGGAAAGCAGCTAGAATTTAAAACCCTGAAAAGCACCTTTACAATTTCAGGAGTGATTAAAAAGACAAACAACAAATCTCATCTTCAGCAGGATTTATATGCATCATATTCTACTGTAGCATTACTCGAGTCATCGAAAAAAATTGAAGTTGCTTCAAATGACTGGAAGAATTATAACGGCGCAAATACTTATGCGTTATTAACTAAAGATGCATCAGGTGAAAAGCTAAAAGCAGCATTATCATCTATAGCCGCTATAACAGCCAAAAACTTTCCAATAAAAAACATCAGTCAAATAAGTTATGATGTACAAGCTCTGGATGATATTACACCGGGAGAAGAACTGGTTAACGGCGGAGACAGCGTTTCATCAATAGTGCTGTTTGCGACTGGCGGAATCACATTTCTTATTTTATTACTTGCTTGTTTTAATTATACGAACCTCTCACTTGCACGCTCATTAACAAGGGCAAAAGAAGTTGGTATACGAAAAGTTGTGGGTGGTTCAAGATTGCAGCTATTTGCACAATTCATTACAGAATCTATCCTCGTTTCCTTGATTTCTTTAGCTCTCTCATACTTGATTCTCCAGGTTTTGATGAACTTTTCTGTTGTTGAGCAAGGGATCCTAAACAATGCAAAACCTGATATCACCCTGCTCTTTATTTTCATATTGTTCGCTGTATTAACCGGACTGTTGGCGGGAATCATACCTGCTTCAATTCTATCTGCTTTCAATCCATTGCAGGTACTTAAAAATCTTACATCAATAAAATTATTTAAGGGGCTTGGTTTGCAAAAAACATTGATCGTTATTCAGTTTGCAGTGAGTTTAATTTTTGTGATCATTCTTGTAACTGTATTTCAGCAAACAAAATTCATTACTTCTTTCTCTTATGGTTTCAAGCAAGATAACATGCTTATTGTCCCTTTGGGAGCTGGCAACAAAGATGTGTTCAAAGCCGAAGTGGCTAAGATACCCGGCGTTGAAAAAGTTGCTATGACATCTACATTTTTCGGCTATCATCCTTCCGGTGCCGACTTCATAAAACTTAATAAGGAGCACGAGGGAATGCAAACCCATCTTTATTATATTGATGAAAATGTAGTTCCTGAATTGGAGCTTCAACTGGTAGCAGGTCAAAACTTTAAAGTGTCAGAAAAGCAATATGTTATTCTTAATGAAACTGCAGTAAAGACTTTAAATTTCGCAAATTCAAATGCTGCAATTGGTAAAACCGTTTTCATAAATGATAGTGTTCAAAAAGTTGTTTCGGGTGTCGTGAAGGACTTCTATTATTTAAATCCTCGAAGTGCTATCGGGAATCTTGCTTTATTATACGCCCCTGAAAAAGCTAATTATTTGATCGCTCAGGTTGCACCTGAAACTAAAATAGCAGTTGCTTCACTAATCGAACAATCACTTAAACAAGTTGATCAGTCTAACACAACTTCTGTGAGGTCACTTGATCAGATACTTTCAGATGCAAGAGACACACCGCAGGAGTTTGCAGTTATCGTGTTTCTCACTGTAATGGCAATAACGATCGCATGTATCGGGCTTTTAGGCATTACAACTTATACAGCCAGGGTGAGACAAAAAGAAGTTAGTATAAGAAAGATTTTAGGTGCAAACGTAAACTCGATTGTATACATGCTATCGAAGGATTTTATTTGGTTGTTATTGATTGCAAGTGCAATATCATTGCCTTTAGGCTACCTTCTTAGCAGCGCTTTCCTGGAGGAGTTTGCGAATCGTATCAACTTAGGATGGGAGATGTTAGCGGGCAGCGCTTTTATTATATTGTTAATCGGTCTTGTAACTATCAGTTCACAAACATTGAGGGTGGCAACTGCAAACCCAGTCGATAGTTTAAGAAATGATTAGCAAACATTGTTAGAAATTATAAATATTATAAAAGATTTTATGAACTAAACTGAAGAATACAATTAAACATCGTTGCGTCGCACACTTGTACTATTGTGCTTTGCTCAACATAGTTATAAAGATGAAGTGAGTGACACAACGATGATGCTATGAAAAACAAAAGCTAGTACCAAAATAAACCCTAAACAATGATCGAGTTAAAACACATATCGAAGTGGCACATGCAAGGTGGCAGGCCAAACTTTATTTTAAAGGATGTAAATCTTTCTATTAAGGAAGGTGAGTTTATCTCAATAATGGGACCATCAGGTTCAGGCAAATCAACATTGCTAAATGTTATTGGCATGTTGGATGAACCTTCGGAAGGTGAATACTATTTTCTAGGAGAAGCAGTTCATAAGCTAAAGGAGAAACATCGCTCACAGTTGTATAAACAATATGTTGGTTTCGTCTTCCAGGCATATCATTTAATTGACGAATTAACGGTTTATGAAAATATAGAAACACCACTACTCTACCAGGACGTTAAGGGTTCTGAAAGAAAAGCAATGGTCGCAGATATTCTGGATAGATTTCAAATAGTTGGTAAAAAGGACTTGTTTCCTTCGCAGTTATCCGGCGGGCAGCAGCAACTGGTAGGTATTGCACGTGCATTAATAGTAAAGCCAAAACTAATATTAGCAGACGAACCTACAGGAAACTTAAACTCAAAACAAGGCGAAGAAATAATGGAGTTATTCAAGCAGTTAAATTCTGAAGGTGTAACAGTTATACAGGTTACTCATTCAGAGAAAAATGCTGAGTATGGTTCAAGAATAATAAATCTACTCGATGGTAGAATAGAACATAAAACTTATTGATAAACAAGTACACATCTCTCATGAAAAACATTTTTGCTTTATTTCTGTCTATAACCATAATGTATACGTCGGCTTCAGCACAAGGAGTTGACTCAAATCGATTGACTTTAAAGCAATGCATTGATATTGCCTTAAAGAATAATGCACAAGTACAGCAAACTGGCCTCCAACTTCAAACTGCAGCAGCCAATTATAAACAAGCCAAAGAAAACGTTTTACCTGATGTTTTCGGAAATGTAGCACATGGTATTAACCAGGGTAGAAGTATTGATCCGTTTACAAATAGCTATATAAACCAGGGGGTGAGTTTTGCAAACTATAACGTTAGTTCAGGAATTGTTTTATTTAATGGTTACCAGTTAAAGAATCTCATTCAACAAACTTCACTTACATACGAAGCTAATAAGATGGACGTGCAGCAAGTAAAAGATAATATAACATTGAACGTGATATTGGCTTACCTGCAGATTTTAAACAACCAGGATCAAATAGTACAATCAAGAGCGCAGGCAGATGTAACAAGAAAGCAAGTTGAAAGACTTAATGTAATGAACGAAGCAGGCGCCATTATACCTGCACAATTATATGACTTAAGAGGGCAGCTTGCAAATGATGAACTTGCCATAATCAACAATCAAAATGCATTGAATACAGCCAGGCTAACATTATCTCAACTGATGAATGTTCCTTATAATAGAAACCTTGAAGTGCAGCCATTAAGTGTTGCTGAGTTTTCATTATTGTACGAGGGTAACCCAACGGCTATGTATGGTCTTTCAGAAAAAACCCTATCCTTGGTTAAAGCAGCAGATCTACGTAGGCAAAGTGCAGAAAAAGGTGTGCAGGCAGCAAGAAGTGGATTTTACCCTACAGTGAGTTTAAGCGGAAGTTTAAGTACAAACTTTTCAAGTGTAGCACAAACACAAATTCCCGGAAATACTGTAGAAGTAGCATCGGGAGATTTTGTAACAATAGGCACAAGTAAGGTTCCTGTAATGACTCAACGAACAAATTTCTCGTCAGAAAAAATCGGGTACTTTAACCAATTTACAAATAACTACAACACCTCTGTTTACCTCAATGTCAGAGTACCAATCTTTAATGCTTACCGAACAAGAAACAGGGTAACACTTGCTAAAATCGAACAACGAACTGCAGAAGTAGCATCACAAAACATAAGAACCCAGTTAGGACAAGATATAGAGCAGGCTTATTTCAGCATGACGGGCGCACTGGACAGGTATAAAACACTTGAGCGCCAGGTTAGAGACTTTGAAGAGTCATTTAGAACAGCAGAGGTTAGATTTAATGCAGGTGCTCTTACTCAAATCGATTATTTAATAGCAAAAAATAACGTGGACAGGGCTAAAAACAACCTGATCATTGCCCGCTACGACTACTTGTTTAGAACAAAAATTCTTGATTATTATCAAGGAAGGTTAGTAGTAGAATAACCAATGTTATCTTATTTATACGTTTTAATGCAGCTGGTAAAATATTTTTAACTTGCTACCCAACATATGGCAATCTGAATACGTATATCAATAAAAACGATTTATATGAAACAGATTAAATTTTTTCCGGTCGCTTTTATTTTATCCTTATTCTTCTTTTCATGCACAAAAGAACAACCTGTTGCTACAAACGACGTGATTGAAAAAGCAAACAACAGTGAACAGGCAGTTATTGCCGGGCAGCCAAATTGTACGGAAGCTATAAAGGGAAATCTAAGATTGAAGGTGGTAGTTGACACTGATAAATCTACATCAACATCAACAAGCGTAAAAATCAATTCAAAAACTGAACAGCTATATCCTTCAGGCGGGTACATACTGGTGTATGATTTAACCAGATCAAGTAACAACATCAGGCTTGAGTATAAGCAGGTAAATACTTCGTGTGGCAATCCTGCCGCTGCAGCTTTCTTGCCTGCAACTTCAGCACCACAATTAAACAGCTTAGCTGCCGGCTCTTATCCAATAGAAATTATAGTAAAGGGCTCAGTTAACAAAGGGACTTTAAACATTCCGGCATCGCCCGGATCACCTACGCTGGTTATGCAATCAACAAATGGAATTGTTATAGAATAATGTTCTTTAATATCCGTTGTAGCTTCAAAAAAATATCTGAGTATCGTTTGTGTGGAAAGAAAATAATAACGACCTGCTTGAAAGGTGCATTAAAAATAACCGCAAGGCCCAGGAACAGCTGTATAAGCAGTTTTATGGGCCTATGTGGTCTATATGTATGCGCTATATAGGTAACAAAGAGGAAGCGTTAGAAGTGTTGAACGATGGGTTTCTAAAAGTTTTTCAAAACCTGCATAAGTACAATGAAAGTCTTTCAAGCCTCTATACCTGGATAAGCAGGATAATGATTAATGCCGCTATTGATTTTATACGCAAAAAGAAAGCACTCAAGTTTATACCTGTTGAGGAACTACAAGCTGAATACGATCACCCTGTGGATGACATACCGGACGATTACACAGTACAGCAACTTGTTTATTTTATTAATCAACTGCCGCAAACAACAAAACTTGTATTTAACCTTCACACTATTGAGGGTTATTCACACGAAGAAATTGCAGCTTTTTTAAAAATATCAAATTCAACCAGCAGGTGGCATTTGTCAGAGGCCAGAAAGCAATTGAGGGAAATCATTAAAAAGAATGGCTAGTCAAAAAAATAATAAGTGGAGTGATAAACTGAACCAGTTTCCAACACCGGATGAAACGGAAAGTTGGAACCGGATGGAAGTATTGCTTGATACGCATTTACCTAAACAAAAAAGTAATTGGCGTTATGCAAGCATTGCACTCTTACTTTTGTTATTGGTTATTGGCGTTTGTAAGTACGTTCCTCTTAAGAAAGGCTATTCTGGTAATAATAAAAGTGATGTACAAAATCAATCTGCATCAGGTATGATGGAAAAACGCCGAAATTCTACAGCAGTGGCAAACACAACTAAGAATTCGGTTGAGAAAGAAAATTCTGGAAGTGAAGTA
>DASVST010000214.1:0-3396 GCA_036387965.1 Segetibacter sp.
TGGCAGATACATAACGCTTTCAAACTGGGTGGCGTTGCTAACAGTAACTTCCGGAGCACCTGTTTTAGATCCTCTCCTCGTTTTAACGAATATTACTCCGTTAACGCCATCTGGTCCATAAAGAGCAGCTGCAGATGCACCTTTAAGTATGGTAATATCTTCAACATCATTTGGATTAAGCCTATCTAACTGGCTTAGTGGAACCGGAGATCCATCTAAAACCAATAATGGCTGATTATTTCCTGTTAAAGAGCGAATACCACGTAAAGTGATACGTGTATCTCCAAAAACACTGTTGTTTGTAAGTGCAATATTCAATCCTGATACCTTACCTGTTAATCCATTTTGAATGTTTACAGGGGTTGCTTGTGTAAGTTCTTTATTTGCAAGCTTTGCGGTTGAATAACCTAGTTCTCTTGGCTGCCTTCGAACTCCCAAAGCTGTAGAAACAACAACCTCCTCGATTTGGGCAGATTCCCGTGTAAGCGCAACTGAAACGGCGCTTCCAGCACCTACAGTTACTTCCTTTGTTCCGTAGTTAGTTGCTGAAATAACCAACACATCGCCAGTTTTGGCGCTTATTCTAAAAGTACCGTTAGCGTCGGCAGAAACACTGGTAGTAGTGCCTCTTACATTTACCGTAGCGCCACTAACTGGCTGGTTATCTTCGCCGGTAACTGTTCCGGTAATAACCCTTGTTTGTGAGAATGCCAACACATTTGACAGCATCAGCACCATTAATAAGGATACAATTTTTCTCATGTGTATATAATTTTAAGAGGTAAATATAGATTTTTGAGCAAGGGGTTAAACTGATGTTACGCCACTTGATTTAGTAACGAGATTTCGAGGATAAATGGCAATTAATGAGTGCTAACGGTTCTTTCTTAGTGGTTAATTCCTTCACCTACGGATTAGGTTGAGCAAAAACGTTATTTAGTTTTAGAATAATGTGATAGTTATTTCTACTTCTTAAATTTTATTACAAATACATTTTACAAATCTTCTATACCAGGTTACACAAACGGTAGTACAAACTAATATTGGTGCAGTGCAGGCAACAGACTTGCAGTCGTTAAACGTATTCGTTGTAAGTGGACTTGTTACAGATTAGATGCCATAGCGCACAAAGCTGCCGCACAAAACAATTGCGTACTGTTGGTGTGTAGCTCATGGATTGAATAAGATTTCTATCTCAACATAAAAGTTTTGCAAAACAGATGGTGCTTAATGGTGGATTATTACCAGAGGTTAATCTTATGCGGAACAAGGTCTGCATTGAAGTTCCCAAAAGGATAAGCAACGAGTGAAATACCTTTACCGCTCCTAGGTTTGTCGAAAAAGCGAGTTCTGATTTACCCAATTCATAAAAGGAGCGATTTCAATAAAATTGAAGTGAGGGTTCAACATCATCAATGTGGAAATGATGGTCTTGGATTGCCTGCGTTGGGCAGTATTTATAACTAGCTACTTGCTTAAGCTTCAAATGAGTTCTTCACCAGAAAATTGGCTGCTATAGTTACCAGGTCGTCAACTTTTTACAGCCACTTAATTTATCTCCCTTGGTTTTAAATGAAAAAAAGAGCCTCATGTAGAAACACAAGGCGTTGTTCACGTTAAACATGAACATGAGAAAATTTTAGCAGTTCAGTAGGTTCAATGTTGGTGTAAAAGTATGCTCCATCGTACATGAAGGTGTCACTGATCATCGGTCGCATGATAATACATACAGGTGGCAAACAGCGGTTATAGATGGGGCGCCAAACCTATAATAAAATTTTCGTAGCCGAATTTCTGGTGTGAGACTGATACTGGAAAGTAATAGGTAAAATATTGGGACGCTCACTTTTGCAGGCAGCCTACCCTACTGTAATTTTTAACTTTCGATCTCAGCTTACCTGGTCTTCACCATTTCTGTTCACCCCCTGCTTTGCATAAAGCTTTGCAAGTTCAAACAATATGTCATTTTCTAGCCCACAATTCTTTCTCGCAAAGAATTCTCCGAAACCTTCCTTCTTATATTCTTCATATAATTGGAAGGATTTTACCAGAAGACTTGGTATACGTTGGCCTGCTGTTTCGCCTAAAGGGTCACTTTGCTGCCTGTCTACCTTTACGTACTTCTTCGAAATGCCTTTAGCATAGAAGCTGTTAGACAAGGACTTTATGTTTGAGGTTGTTTTAGCATCAGAATCTTTTCCGACTTTTATATATATCTCAGGTTTCAGTCTTAATGGAACCGGAAACTCGTAAATGTCTCCTTCTTCAAAAGAACCTTTCTCAATGTTCTTAACACAATCTTCGATGAGAGCTAGTTGTTCATCATTAAAGCTTTTTAAAAGTTTCAATAGGTAATATGCTGTTATGGAGATAGTGAGTTGATTGCCTTCCTTTAAACCTGTGCCGGTAATTTGCAATCCATAGCTTTTACCCGAAAAGGCCTTAACACTAAGGATGGTAACGTTGTTTAAATTAAGAGTCACAGATCCTTGGGTGTTCCTTTCTCCAGCTGTGGGTTCTTCTTCTAAATCAATCATCTTTTTAACATTTATTGTATTCTGTTGAACTCTTTATCTATAGATTTGTGTAAGTTTTGGAAATGATGGAAATGATCGGCGGTAAACTGTTTTAAGTGCTTGCAGAAATGATTGTAGTCCCTGTATTTATATTTAGAATAATCGAAACCTCCCGGGTTGTGTGCAAAATCAGCAACCGCCGTTCTCATACGAATAATTCGCAAGGCTTGCTTGGCGCTGAAGCCCGTCGTTTTTTCACAGTATCTCCCAAGTGTACGCCGGCTTCTATTAAATTGTTTGGCTGTTTGCCCGTTTGACAAATTGAAATGGTTCTCCGCGTTATACCCTTTTAGTATTTCCGTAATCATCGTTACATATTCTAAGCCCTTATGCTTTTTGATCAATGCCTCGTAGGGCTCAAAAACAATATTTGACCTTTCTGTAAAGTCAATAGCTGCCCTCACCTTTTCTATAATTCTTTGATCTATTAGATAAGCAAGCGGATATATATATAGCTTATAATCTGAGAAGTCTACATCCTTTTCAAAAACTATTGGACAAACCTTGAACTTAATTCCAAATACTGTATTTCCCACTGAATGATGAGCAATAATTGGGACGTGTCTCGGAAGAAAGCCACTAGTCTTAAGATCAAATGTTTGGTTATCCAGCTCAATTCTGAAAGGTGTGCCTAAATTTATTAAATATGCGTAACCAATATTTGGGAAAAGGACATCAGAGAAGCCTTGAGGAACGTCATCTAATAAATTACCAAACCTGGTTTCCCAGCAGAATTCGATATACATCGATAATGTGTCCTCAGCAAAAACTCTGAAATATTTATGTTCGAAATGCTCTTTATCTATGAACTCTATGTGCT
>DASVST010000215.1:0-2410 GCA_036387965.1 Segetibacter sp.
CGTTACTTGTTTCAATAATAACTTCCTGGACGGGATTTATAGAAGAAGTTGTTTCAAACGTGATCAATGGAACTAACAAAGAAAACGCTGTACTGAATAACAGATAAAACCTGTTGAACAGGTGCATCTTTTCCCGTTCTAAAAAAAGGCGGTAAAACAATAAAAGTATTGCAGAGCAAAGGACCATCTTAAAAATGTATGTAGTCATTTTTTCTTCTTTTTAATTTCTTTGTCTATAATCTTTCTGAGCTCTTCTAACTCAGTTGTTGTAAGGTTACTTGTTGATGTAAAAAAGGAAGCAAACTGTAATGCCGAGTTCCCAAAATAATTTTTAATCATCCCTTTCACGTGCTTCGAGAAGTAGTCCTCTTTTTTTACCAATGCATGGTACTGCCTTGAGTTGCCAAACAAAGTGTATCCTACAAACCCTTTGTCCTGCATTCTTTTCAAAAGAGTTGCTATAGTTGTTGTTGCCGGCTTCGGATCCGGATAAGAATCTATAAGTTCTTTAAGGAACACCTTTCGATGTTTCCAAATAACTTCCATTAATTGTTCTTCTGACTTTGACAGCTGCATTGTTCTACAAGTTGTTTTTATACTCTACAAATGTAGAACATTATTCCACAATTGCAGTACTCTTAAAAAATTTTTTAAATCTCTGTATTTGTAACTTGATGGGATAGGATTTTGGAAGAAGATAGCCATCGCCGATTTAAAGATGTTGTTCGTTGTTGCAATATGCTATTCATTTCATACCGACGTAATAACCAGGTCATCGACTGTTACTTCAACCAGCTTTGGTAAAACATCAATTACTATTGCAACTTAATTGTGTATTTTCATGAGCACTATAATTTGTAACATGAAATACTCTTTTATAAGCCTCTTACTCTTACCTCTATTATCTATTAGTCAACAAAGTACAAGGGCAAGAAGCATCGGCATTCCGTTCGATGGCTTAACCGGAAAATACAATGCCATAACAGATGTGCCTGGTGTTGAAGTAGGACATACAACTATAATAGAAGGAAGCGGTAAATTGATTAAAGGTAAAGGTCCTGTAAGAACCGGCGTAACTGCTATATTTCCCGCAGGAAAAAAGTATCGTCCTGTTTTCTCAAACTGGCATTCTCTTAATGGTAACGGAGATATGACGGGTACTCATTGGATAACAGAATCAGGTTTTTTGGAAACACCAATCTTGATCACGAATACAAGCAGCGTTGGAGTTGTTCGCGATGCAGCTTTAGAATGGATAGATAAGAACAAATACTACGATACTTCGCAAGGGCAATTTTGGTACAGTTACCCTGTTGTTGCAGAAACATACGATGGTGTTTTAAATGACATCAATGGATTTCATGTAAAGCCAACACATGTATGGCAGACGTTGCAAAAAGCTAAAACAGGTGCCGTAGAAGAAGGTGCCGTTGGCGGAGGTACAGGCATGGTATGTCATGGATTCAAAGGTGGTATCGGTACATCATCAAGGGTGCTCGACAAAAATTCAGGAGGCTATACTGTAGGTGTTTTAGTTCAGGCAAATTATGGCAGCCGCAGCCAACTAACTATTGCTGGTGTTCCTGTAGGTAGACTTTTAAGAGATACTTTACCATTGAAAGTAAATGAAAACACCGCCTATATCAATTTAAAAAATGAGCCAAATGAAATGGGTTCTATCATAGTTGTCGTAGCAACTGATGCGCCATTATTGCCTCACCAGCTAAAACGAATTACACAAAGGGTAAGTTTAGGAATAGGCAAAGTTGGCGGCACCGGGGGTAATGGTTCAGGTGATATTTTTATTGCTTTCTCGACTGCCAATCAACTGGCGTTTAGCAGGAAAGGTGAAACTTCCATTTCACTTTATTCAAATGATATGATGAACAGCCTGTTTACTGCTACAATACAAGCAACAGAAGAAGCAATAATAAACGCTCTAGTAGCAGGAAGAACAATGAAAGGCATAAATGATAATACTGTACCCGGATTACCACATGAAGCTGTACTTAAGATATTGAAAGATTATAACAGGATTAAATAATTCCTTCATGCCTCTGAATTACCAGCTACAAAATCGTGCAAGTAAAATTGATGGAAAAGGAGCATTCACTTTAGAAGAAATTCCTGCTAGAAAAAAGATAGGAAACTTAGGGGGAGAAATAATCACCTTACGTGAAGCAAGAAAAAGAACTGTGCAAACAAAACGAGTAGCTATGGTAGAGTTTGGTGACGGAAGGGCTTTAGATGCAAGTAAACAACCGAACGAACTTCGCTATGTTAATCATTCATGCAATCCAAATACTTACATGAGAGTATGTTATAGCCAGGTGGAATTCTATACGCTGCGTGCTATTAATATTGATGAAGAATTAACCTGCAACTATGGTTCAACACATCATGATGGAAA
>DASVST010000216.1:0-1702 GCA_036387965.1 Segetibacter sp.
TTTAGTTCCAGGTATAGTTCATCAAAAATCTTAAAACTCGACCTATACCTGCTTTTAAAATAAAATTTATCCCAACCCTTATAGGGCTTCTAAGTCTCCCTTTAGAGAGATTTAGAGGGTTTTATACTCTTCTCTTTTTAGGAGGACGACAACCATTGTGTGGCATTGGAGTAACATCTTTGATCATAGTGATCTCGATACCGCTGTTAGCAAGGGCACGAATAGCGCCTTCTCTACCAGAGCCTGGACCTTTTACATAAACGTCAACTCTTTTTAAACCAGCTTCAAGGGCTACTTTAGCAGCATCTTGTGCAGCTAACTGTGCAGCATAAGGCGTGTTCTTTTTAGAACCACGGAAACCCATTTTACCGGCGCTTCCCCAGCTGATAACTTGTCCGTTCTTGTTTGTAAGAGAAATGATAATGTTGTTGAAAGTAGCTGAGATATGAGCATCGCCGTAGGCGTCTACTTTTACTACTCTTTTCTTTGCAGCAGCTTTAGCGCTGTCCTGTCTTTGTTGTGCTTTCGCCATGTTTGTTTATTGAGGTAGTCTTCTTATTAATTGTCCCTCCCAATTGCTATGCAGCAAAAGATCCGGCGACATTGATTGTACAAAATAGAAAATCAGAAGCTCGAACATCGAACTTCTGATCTCTAATATTATTTCTTAGGTGCCTTCTTTTTACCGGCAACTGTTTTACGTTTTCCTTTTCTTGTACGGCTGTTGGTTCTTGTACGTTGTCCACGAACTGGTAAACCTCTTCTATGACGAAGACCACGGTAGCAAGCGATATCAAGCAGACGCTTAATGCTCATCTGAACTTCACTACGTAAAGCACCTTCTACCTTAATCTCATTGTTTATAAGATTACGAATAGCAGTCTGCTCATCATCATCCCACGCATTTACTTTTTTGCTTCTGTCGATACCTGCAGTATCAAGTATATATTGAGCAGTAGAAAGACCAATACCATATATATAGGTAAGACCGATTTCTCCTCTTTTGTTTTTTGGTAAATCTATACCGGCAATACGAGCCATATTTGAATTTTAGATTTTAGACTTAATTAACCCTGGCGTTGCTTAAAACGAGGATTCTTTTTGTTTACAATGTACAGCTTGCCCTTTCTTCTCACGATCTTGCAATCTTCGCTGCGCTTTTTAATTGATGCTCTTACTTTCATGACGTTTATTATTAATCAGCTTTTTGCTTATTTATACCTGAAAATAATTCTACCCCTGCTTAAATCATATGGGCTCATCTCCACCCCTACTTTATCACCTGGTAAAATCCTGATGTAATTCATTCTCATTTTTCCTGAAATAGTTGCGATAATTTCGTGACCATTTTCCAGCTTAACGCGGAACATTGCATTCGATAAAGCTTCTATAATAGAACCATCTTGTTTAATCAGTGCTTGTTTAGACATATTTTTCGGAGCGCAAAGATAAGAGTCTGCAACCAACTGGCGAAAAATCTGTGGATAAAATCCTTAAAAAAGTGGAGAAAAGCAGCAAATCACCTCCAAATTTAGCAATTTCTTCAATTTACCAGATCAACAGGTAAAATAATCTCCCACTGCCTGAAATTTCCGGTGCCGGAAGGTAAGGGATTTAATGGGTGACTGTAACGGACGCCAAAGGTTACTTCCTGCTGGTTCCACCATTTGGTATCGAAGTATATTTCTCCTCCAACTGTGCT